>JAADFL010000077.1:34868-60703 GCA_013152945.1 Deltaproteobacteria bacterium
TTAAGGACGATGTCCCTATGATGCGGGATGTATGGCCGGATGCTTTGAATGCTTGCCACCAATCAAGCCCTGAAGGGGCGTAATATGTCAGACAGGGGCAACGCCCCTGGAATTGTTGCTTGACACGATACTCGGGCCTCTGATACACAAAATTCTCGCTCGGACGAGCGTTCTTTGGCAGGTGGGGCTGTAGCTCAGTTGGGAGAGCGCTTGAATGGCATTCAAGAGGTCGGGAGTTCGAGCCTCCTCAGCTCCACCAAACCCGGGGTCACGTCATTGCCCCTGTTTGCCGCCACCTATTTGGGGAGTTTTTCATGAAATATTCAATAAGTATTCTTCTAGCCTTGATAGGTCTTCTTTTTCCGCTTGAACCAAGTGCAGCAGGGCCTGGTATGAAAAACATGCCCAGGCTTTCAACTTTATTGGAAAAAGGGGTGGTAGTGGTAATCGAAACCAATAAAAACAACAAGTTCAAATCAGCCACGGCCTACATACCTGTTGATGCCCCGGCTCAAAAAGTCTTTGACACAATCCTTGATTTTTCCGGCTATCCCTCTTTCATGCCAACCTGTATCAAAGCAGACGTGCTCTCAAAGACTCAGGATCAGGCCGTGGTAAAATACGAGTTGGAGGTGCCCGGACTCAATACCAAGTACACGGTCCAATATAGGATTGACTCCGAACATCTTGCAATTTATGCGAAATGGAAGGCCGGAGACCTCGAGGGCAGCCGTTGGACCTGGCGACTCGTTCCCTTGGAAAAAAACAGGACCTTGGTGGAATACAAGGGAACAACCAAGAATTTCTCGTCCTTTGCAGCGTCATTGGAAGACAAGAGACAAACATTGACGGTCGGAATAAACGTAACATCAGTGGTAGCATCGGTCAGGGCTGTCAAGGCCAGGGCAGAAGGTGGAAGCAAACACCAAAAATAGCTTTTTTTACCCGGTCATCCTATCCACCCGGAAAATAGTACCAGGTTGTCTCCTGGAAAGAGTGCATATGAACCAATCGTTATCAGTATAGTCATAAAGCACCCTCTGGCCGGGTATTAACAGACCACCAAAACAGGTCACCAAAATGTTGAAAAAATCATAACAAAACACCTGTAGGCTGCTGCGTTCAGAAAAAAACATATGATCAGGTGCCGATGTAATAATAACAACCGGCCTGTTTTCAGTGCCTGAAAATGGCATGCAATTTGCTCCATTTTATTTCAATAGAGGTAAGCAGGCATGCCGGATAACTCGAAAATCGATATTCTTGTCGCCGAGGATACGGATTTATGGAGAATCTCCCTTACAACGGAATTGGAAAAAGCAGGATTCAAGGTTCGGTCCACCAGCAGCGGCGAGCAGGCCCTTGACCTGTTGCGCACACTTGTTCCCAAGATATTCATTACAGACCTCATGCTGCCCGGGATAGAAGGCCAAGTCCTCTGCAAGTTCATTAAAAAAACCAAGAAGCTCGCCCACATAAAAACAATGGTTTTGAGTGGAGTTCTTTATGGCGGCCTGGACAAATACGAGAGACCATTCGTGGATGCGGCTATTGCCAAGGGCCCTATCAACCCAACACTGGAAAAATGTCTTCAGGTCGCACGAGAACTATTCCATATATCGCCTGATAAGGAACATGGCGGTGATGTTATCCTTCCAGCAAAATTGGTCAACCGGGAGATAACTTCCAAGCTCATCCGGTTGTTGCACCAACGTGATGCTCTACTCCAAGGGATAGCCGAGGCTGCGGTCCAGGTGAATGAAGGCGGGATAATATTGACAGTCAATCAAAAGGCATGTGCGCTCCTGGAACTCGAGGAAACAGAGATGCTTGGACAAAAATTCCAGGATGTCTTCGGCGTATCCGGGGAAAGCCCGATATCCTTGTCCTATAAAGAAGTATTGGCATCAAAGAATAAAAAACGGACATGGTTTCAAGACAGGATTTTGGGCAGGGACGTGGCCGGCTCAGCCATCAGATTAAGCGTACCGTCATTAAACGATTGCATTCTGTTCCTTTTCGAAGACTTGACAAGCAACCTTATAATCAAACACAAGCTGCAAGCCACCGAGGAAAAACTGGGCTTCATATTCGAAGGGGCATTGGATGCAATTATTGTCATTGATTCAAAAGGGAACATCCTCGAAGCCAATGAGAAAGCAAGGAACCTCATCAACCTGCCGGCCGAAACCCTGACTAAAAAGAAGTTGACAGAAATATTATCTTTCGACAGGGACCAGTTGGTAAAGGTAAAGGCTGCATTCAGCGATGCACTCAAGGGAAAGCGAATAAAGTCCATGGAAATTACTTTCAGGGTGAATGGTGACAAGAAAACAACAATGGACATTGCAGTTTTCCCTCTGAAAACACATCATGATAAACAGCATGTGATCATTTTCGGCCGGGACATAACTGAAAAAAAACTCGCAATAGCCCGGTTTCACGAGTTGGAAGCCGAATTGAGGCAGGCTCAAAAAATGGAGGCCATAGGCAGGTTGGCCGGCGGCATTGCACACGATTTCAACAATATCCTGACTACGATCAAGGGATACACGCAATTGTTGCTGACAAACGGCGCACTTACAAAGGGAACAAAGTTGGACCTGCTCGAAATCGAACACGCCACCGATCGGGCATCCAGCCTGACAAGCAGGCTCTTGACTTTTGCCCGCAGGCAGGTCGTCAAACCCAGAACCCTGGATCCATTGGAAGTCATCAACGGCTTG
The DNA here is from genome assembly GCA_013152945.1 of Deltaproteobacteria bacterium. GTDB lineage: Bacteria > Myxococcota_A > JAADFL01 > JAADFL01 > JAADFL01 > JAADFL01. The sequence goes on from JAADFL010000077.1 coordinate 37,595, forward strand.
GAACAGTTCATTGTCCGTACACTGGGAGAAGACATAAAACTCAAGGTCGATTCCCTGGACAAATGTTACAAGATCAATATAGACCCTGTTCAACTCGAACAAATAATCATGAACCTGACCGTGAATTCCAGGGATGCCATGCCGGCCGGCGGTGAAATCGTCATTAGTGTTCGAAATATCGATGGTGAAAAATCCCCCGAACTTATCTCAAGGTATCTTGTCAGCCAGCCGTCAAAAACAGGACTTTATGTTGAAATCACGGTCAAGGATACGGGATGCGGCATTCCCAAAAAAGATTTAAAGCATGTATTCGAGCCTTTCTTTACGACCAAGGAAGTCGGCAAGGGTTCAGGCCTGGGCCTCTCCACCGTGTACGGGATCGTGAAGCAGTGCGGTGGCTACGTAAGAGCAGACAACAGACAGGAAAATGGTACGATCGTATCCATTCTCCTTCCGGCAACAACAATGGCCCAGGAACCACGGCAATACGATTCGAATATTGCAGAGACAAATTACCACAGCAGCGGTAAAATTTTCCTGGTTGAAGACGACTCATCCGTTCTGAACATCATGAAAAAAGTTTTGCTTGCAAACGGGTACGACGTGGCAACGGCTGAAAATGGAGAAGAGGCCTTGTTGTTGATAGAAACTTCGAGCAAACAGCCGGACCTGCTTATTACCGATGTCGTCATGCCTTCGATGAGTGGCCTGGAACTGGTCTCTACTTTGAAAGACAGGGGATTTGGAATAAAAGTAATATTCATCTCCGGCTATCCAGACATTCAACTTTTTGAAAAAGGTATCACGCTGGAAAACGAAAAGCTCCTGCCAAAACCTTTCTCGCCAAAAACCCTCTTGTCAGCGGTATACGAGGCCCTCGGCTAGCAGCATGACCCTTGTTGAGACAAAGTCGTTTCAGGTAGGAACTTTTCGAGTTTTGGGTTTTTGGTCCATCCAGTGGGGAGTGTCCGGCAAGGCATACCGGCGAAAGCTCGATTCGGCTGCTTTGATGAGGCGGAACATAGCCGGGTGCCTCAAAGGCAACGCCTGAGCCGAACATTAGTATCGAAAACCGCTCTTATAAAACACCATGAAAACACTTGCTGGTTTATTGACGGCCGATGATAACACTACCCGTCGAAGCGCGAATGACCGAATACCTCAGAAAGCCTTTGGAAGCTGATAATAGACTGAACAATGATTTTCCACGTTGGGCCGATCGGTGGTCCAAAAACTAACAGGTATCTTCAAATACTGCTCACCTGTCTCATCAGGGCCGACCACCGCCCCCTTGCCCAACATTACGTCCTTGATACCGGCCGGCATGTTGCCCAGTTCGGGCCACTGCAATGCCACATCACTGCCGTTCAAGTACGCCTGGGGTTCCGCGGCCCAGCCCGAATCAGCCTTCAGGAATACAAGGCATGCATTTTGCTCCACTTCGTAATTTTCGGCAAAACTGGAAGCAAAATCACAGTCATCCTTTTTTTCACCCGGCGCGGATATCCGTTTCCATTCCACTTTTCCATTAACTTCGGACCCCGCAAGCTCCTGGCAATTAATGGTGAAAAATATGGGCCTGTAAGTTTGGTTGGCGCCGGAACCGATGAAACAGCCCAACCCGGCCGATTGGTTGCCGGCCGATTGGTTCAGGCCGGCATAGGACACTGCACCCGACTTCTCCACTTTGCAGGTTGCATGCACCACTGCATCAGAACCATTCAACCATTCCAGTGGGAATGAAGCCACATCGCCATCCACGCTGCCATATGTGACCGTGCCGTCAACACAGTCAACTGTAAGATCGCAACCCCTTTGTTCCACGGTGCACGTGTCCTGCGAATAGTCTTCATTGTAGACAAGTTGGCCCCCTTTGTCTTCCTGAAAGACAGACAAGTACCACGTACCCGACAGGTTGTTGCATTCCTGTTTCCCGCCACAACCCTGCAAAGACGCGGCAAAAGACCATCCCATCAAAAGCCCCGGTACCAGAACTTTCATGATTCTCTCGTGTCTAATCATTATCGGGAACCTCCTGGCTCCAACCTCTTTCAAATAGAGCGGAGCCCGTACTAATATGTTTCGGCAACGCACATTAGCCAAGGCAGTGCCCTGGTGTCAACTATTTTCCATAATCGAAGTCATTCTTCGTACAACCGACTTGACTCCGGTAATCCTTCTCACCTTCTTCAATGCGTTCTTCAACCTGGTTGCGTCGCCGGCCCGAACCGTAAAAGTAAGATCGGCATCGTCGGATCCCGTGACCCTGCTGCTTGAACTGACTATATCCATCCCGGTCTCCTGGAACACCTTGCTGATATTGGCCAACATGCCTATTCTATTACTTGCCTTTATGGATATGGTCACCAAATTCGCGCCCGCCTTGCCCAAATCCCATTCAACGTCAATCTTTCGTGCAGGCTCCAATTCGGCCAGCCTGGGGCAATCAGCCCTGTGAACAGTAACCCCTCTGCCCCTGGTAATGAAGCCCACCACCTCGTCTCCGGCCATAGGAGAACAACATCGTGCATACCTAACAAGCAGATCATCCATACCACCGAGTTTCAGACCTGGTTTCTTTCCCTCCTTAATAACGGATGAATCGATTTGACGTTCCGCCTTGGCGGCCGCAGTCACAGAATTCATTCTTCCCAGTAATAGGTTTACAGCCTGTTCCGTCGAAATTTTTCCATTACCGATTGCAAGGATGAGTTCATCCAGGTTCTTGAAATGGGGCTCTTTGTCGAGTGCGGCATCTATCTCTCCTTTTTTCTCCATCCTGGCCAGGTTGCGTCCACGTGCACGTAAGGTTTTTTCAAGAAGTTCCCTTCCTATTTCCTTTGCCCTGGCCCTTCTTTCGGACGAGATACGCTGTCTTATCTTCTGCCTTGCCCGTGAAGTCTTTACAAATGTCAGCCAATCTTCGTGCGGATGCTGCCTGGGATGAGTTTGTATCTCCACCTGATCGCCATTGTGTAACGTGTATCGCAACGGCACTATCCTGCCGTCTACCTTTGCCGCGATGCACTTGCTTCCGACTTCACTGTGCACTGAATAGGCAAAATCTATCGGCGTGGAACCGGCAGGCAACTCCTTCACATCGCCCTGGGGCGTAAATACATATACTACGTTGGGCAAAAGGCCGCCCTTTACCGCTTCAATGGCTTCCCTGCTTCCTCTGGCCTGTTCCATTTCCTTCACCACGCTTGAAAGCCACGGTAATTCCATCCTGGCTACTTCTTTACTCGAAGTCCCTTTCTTGCCTTCTTTGTATTTCCAGTGGGCTGCAAGGCCCTCCTCGGCCAATTTGTGCATTTCATGCGTTCTTATCTGAATCTCAATTCTCCCACAATGCGGATGCAGAACCGTCGTGTGCAACGACTGATATCCATTGGGCTTTGGTAAGGCTATCCAATCTTTGAACCTCCCCAGCACGGGAAGCCACATGCCATGGATAATGCCGAGGGAGGCATAGCAATCCTCAACACTGCTTACGAGTATCCTGAAAGCTACGATATCCATTACCTGTTCAAAGTGAATATTCTGGGCCTCGAGCTTTCTCTGGATGCTGTATAGATGCTTCAAACGGCCGTACACTTGAGCACGCACAGGCGGTTTCCTGGAAGCAAGGGCTTTCAGAAGTTCCTTCTTGACCTCGTCCATCTTGTTTTCACGCTCTTTCCTGGTTGTGTCCAGTTTTTCCTCCAAGATGGAAAATTTACGAGGCTCGAGCACGGAAAAGGCGCGGTCTTCCAATTCCGCTTTCAACCACGCCACCCCCAACCTGTGAGCCAATGGAGCATATAGTACCAAGGTCAGCTTGGCCTGTGACTCGATTTCGGCCTTGTTCTTTTTTTTCCTGGCTTTCCCGGCCGCTTCCAATTCGACCAAAACGTCAACTAATTTCAAGACCACTACGCGGGCATCACCGGCCATCGCCACCAGCATACGGCGGAGTTCTCCCGCTTGCGCTTCAGGATCCCGGACCTTTTCTAATTTAGACAATCCCTCCAGTTTGCCGACCAATTCACTAATGATGGTCTTATCCGGCTCATCCAATACAGACTGATCGGTGCACCCGCCTGCATAGGCTGCGGCGGCTGCTGCTGTGGTCGAATCGAGAGTCACCCTGACGGCATAATCCGCCGCCTTGACCGCCCGGTGGAGTTTTTCACCCCCCTTGTTCGCAACCATGGAAATTATCTTATTCAGGGCCTTCAACCCTTGCGTAGAGCCATTTCCTTCCAGCCTTTTGACCAGGGCCTCATAATCCGGAATAGGAGGCAATGAATCAACTGTCGGCATATTCATCGTTTTAGAGAGATCTGCCAATATCGTATCTATAATGCCGAGCACACAAACCAATAAGAGAAGCTTTAAAATACTTATTGTGAAAAACTTCACACGGTGACATCGAATCTCTGTCGATACCTATTGCACTCATGTCAGCTCTCCTGTTTTGATGTAAGGTCTGTAGAAAACCTTTGTGCAATTGTCTCTGCTTGAACAGCCGAAAGAACCACATGGTCGCTGTCCGTTATCACTATTGACCTTGTACGCCTGCCCTGTGTCGCATCAATCAGCTTGCCGTTGCTCCTTGCTTCTTCCTTGAGCCGCTTCATGGGTGCTGACTGAGGACTGACAATGGCCACAATCCGTGATAAAACAACAACATTTCCAAAGCCGACATTCAATAACTTGCCCTGCATGGTTCACTCCCTGCATTAACGGATGAATTCATGAAATCACATATCTCAAAGCACATTTTGAACCTGCTCCCTCAACCTGTCTATAGCTGCTTTGATTTCCACTGTCTTATGAGTAGCTTCCACCCTGGAAACCTTGCTTGCTATCGTATTTGCTTCACGATACATCTCCTGTGCAAGAAAGTCGAGCTTCCTTCCAACAGGGTCACTTGCCGCCATGACCGTCCTGAATTGAGCTATGTGGCTCTCGAGTCTTGAAGTTTCTTCTGTTACATCCCACTTGGTTACAAGAAAGGCCGCCTCCTGCTCCAGCCTGGTTTCATCAAAACTCAAATTTTTCGATAAATCTTCCAGCCTGCCCAGTACCTTCCTCTTGGCCTCATCAAGAGATCCGGCCAGCAATGTTTTGAGTTCAAGAAGCCCGGAGGAAATCTCCTCGAGTTCGTGTTCAATTGCTGATGCCAAGTTGGCCCCTTCCCTTCTTCTCATATTATCTACACTTTCCAAGGCGGCCTTGAGTACGCGAATCAATGTCGCTTCAACATCCCGGTTTGTCTTTAGTGGTGATCCAATAACGGCATCATCTGAAAAAATCAGTTCCAAGGGAACATCTTTTTTAAAACCCAGCTTTTTCGCCACGGCGTTGATGGCATTGAGCCTTGCCTGTGCCAACGCAAAATCGGGATTAAATGAAAATCCCGGGCCTAACTTTGTTTCGATGCGCACATCGACAGCACCCCTTGCCAATTTCTTTTTGACAAGGGAGGACATTTTTTGCTCAAGGTAAAACAACTCCGGCTGGAGGTTGAAACGGGTCTCCAGGTACCTGGCATTCACACACCTGACTGTTACGTTCATGGTGCCTGAAGGCGTTTTTTCCTCTCCACTGCCATATCCCGTCATACTACGAATCATCGCACATCCCTTTTGAGCAACTCCAAATAAGCCTTGCGCGCAACCAGGAGTAAACTCCTTACCTGTTCAGAAGCATAATCCGGATAAGTCCAGGGCAACGGCTTGAACCCGCCGCTTTCGAATATAAGTGTCAATTCGGCGTAAATTCCCCTTGCCAAGAAAAGCCTGTGTGGGGCATCCTTGGTGGTAGCCAAAGAAAAACGATTCAGTTCCAGGTTCCCCGGATCGATATTAACCGTTCTCCTACCGTCCAATGAGAGTCGTTCCTCTATCCGGTTTGTGGCCAGCTTCAGGTCAATCAACTTGTCAGGTTCGGCCAAACCCGGCAGTATAAAAAACATCCTCTTCAGATTACAGCCGAACTCCGGTTCGTAGTATCCGGTGAAATCAAAGGGTAATTCCGGCCCGAGAGGATTACAAGGTCCCACCAAATCTTCCAGGCCTTCCAGGCCTTCGGCAAGCGACTTTTTATTTCCAAACATGATACTGCATATCCTCAATGCCGGTCTTGCTTTGCCGATCACTCCCATTACCAACTCATCCTTCACCTGTTCATCATTAGATTTACAGCCTACCACAACGGTTTATTATTCAACTCGTTGTATGAACCTCCTGAAAGACCGAAAAGACTGAATGCCATCAATTGCTCCACCAGGGAATCTCTCTCTTTGCCCGATACATGAGAACCGGGTTCGGCTTCGACAACCAGGTAGTTGATCACCTCTCTAACACTGCCCATTATACATCTCGCTGTAATAGAGGTATTACAAGGTCTCAAGATACCCATTTCAATGCCGAGATCCAATGATGCCTTTACCATATTCCTTATTCTTGCGTTTAATTGCGCAAGTTTCTTATCGAACCCCTCGTCCAGACCGATTGCTTCGTGCACCAGGATTTTCGTCAATTCCCTGTTATCCAGGAACAAGTCGATTATACCCCTAACATTCGCTTTCAACTGCCTTGCAACATCATCTTCAGGATTGATTCGCTTGATTCTCCTGTCCAGCTTCTCTATCAGTTGATCCAGCAATTCTTCGAAAATAGCTCTCTTGTTTTCAAAATACAGGTAGAAAGTTCCCCTGGCTATCCGTGCACGTTCAACTATGTCCGATACGGATGTTTCGTGATAGCCCTTTTTGGCGAACACCTCACTCGCACATTCGAGGACGTGAATTCTTCTATCCTCTTTTTTCACAAAACCTCCAAAAAAAACTTGACATCTTATCCTACATGTAGGATTATGTAATCAAATAGCCTACCAGTGGGTTCAAGTAGGCGTAACCAAGGAGGAAAGAATCATGGTTAAAAAAATCTTTTTTCTGGGAGCCATCAGTATACTCGGAACAATGCTCGCACCAGTACCTGCTCTTGCCGGAAAGCCGGATATGTCCGCTCTCATCGACAAGACCCTCTATGGCGCCCTGGACCAGGCCATTGGCTTTAACATTGATCAAAATAATACCGACAAACGCCTTCAGATAACCCTGGATGACGGCAACGGTTCCCAAACCCAGTATCAATCCGGCAATATTCGCAACTATACTAATATCGAGCCTACAGCGACCCAAAAGCATAGAGATTTCAGAAGCCTCATTCGTGTTCTCCATTCTCTTCCCTTCAAGACGAGACAAGAACAAATAAACGACCTTCTTGCAACGGTTCACACTCTCCATGTCTAGTTATCCCGCTGATGCCGGATAAAAAACTACCTATGACGTCTTCTTCTCCTCCGGGACTTTCTCCTCTTAGTTTCATTGCCGGGAACTTGCTTGCCATTCCCGGAAATATAACCTTTGAGGAATGACATTATGAATCTTTCCACGTTCTGCGCATTTGTCAGATCGGTTTGGAGAAAATACCTGATAAGTCCTTGTGCAGCCCTTTCCTTGAACCTTACAGTCCTGGACATTGCCTTGTAGGCATTGAGATTGAAAGTAACCCTATCCGCTGCGTCGAGCACAAACCTGTCTGCCTTTCGTCCCCCAAGCATGGCCATTGCCCTCACAATAGCATCGCCCAGTATCTCCCTGTCTTTCTCTTTTAATTTCCCGTTCAGCTTCAGTAATACATCCACTCCTTTTCTATTGCCGAGCCTGCCCAATCCTTCTATGGCCGCGGCACGGACCCTTGGCGGAAGTTCCCAACTGAAGGCCGGATAGGACTCGATTACATCTTTCAGGATCCTGAAAGCACCGGGCCGGCCCGAAGCGCCCAGCGCACGGTAGGCGGCGGCTTTTAAGTCGGCAATATCACAATCTTTCCTGAATTTTTTTCTTGTTACAATAAAAGACACAGGTTTATAGATTGCCCTTCCTCCGATTTCACTTGCAGCCTCGAGCGCTGTTATCCGCAATGCCTTGGGCGATCTCCTGCCGATATACCTCAGGATAGTTTTCAAGGCAGGTTTGTATCTTAATGTGCCGAGGCTCTTGATGATAGCCGCCTGTACACCTTCATGCCTCTCCCTGGACAGTGCAGACAAGAGAGTCTTGGACACGCCCGTGTCCCCTCTTCTTCCGAGAGCTTCGGCCGCAGCTATTCGCACCCTTGGGTTCCTGGCAGACAAGGAATCCAGGATTGCCCTGACAGCCACGGGAGTCCGAGCCTTCTCAAGGGCTGTAAGAGCCCCCTTTCGAACCAGATCGTCACCACTTCGCAAGGCCCTGGCGAAAATCGAAAGTGCTTCAGCCTGGTCACCTTTTGCCAGTGCTTCGGCAAAGTAGACCTTCACATTCATGTTTTTCTCCGCCAAAAAGGCGCTCGCAAGTCTCCTGATATTCTTGTTTCCACCCAGGCTGGCCAGGGCATCCGCAACAGCCTTTTTCACATCCGGCTCATCAGAGGTCAGGTATTTATAAATGAATCTTCCCAAACCCGGCTTTCCAAGATTTGCAACAAGCTTTGCCGTTTCCTTGGCGAAATCAAGATTCAATCCACCTACTTCCTTGTCCTTTTTTTGCAAGAGCCTAAGACAGGACAGGTCACAGGATACGGAAACAAAGGAGGAGAACGCACCGACATCGTCTTTCCAAAGCATTACCTCATCGTGTTTGAAGTACTCTTCGATCGCCATCGGCCGGTTGAACTCCGCCATAGCCTGTAGAGTCAACCCGGAATATTGTCCACTTACATTGTTTTTCTGGATGTTGGGGAGATACTGCGCGCCGCCGAGTGAGAGTATTGCCGGTTCAAGATATGTCTGGTAATCCTTGCGTTTGAACTGGTTATCATAAAGTTCCAGAAACTTGGGAAGGGCCTGCTTGGCGTTCAGCTTGGCCAACGTGCTTATGGTCGTCCTGGCAAGAAGTCGCTTGTTGGTCTTGACCGCCAGCTCGAGAACATCCATCAGTTTATCGATATATTGGGAAGCGCCGAACTCGCCGATTGCCCAAATAGCCTTGCTCCGGTTCGTGATGGTGGCATTGACGTCCTCGGCCATCTTGATCAATCTCGGCAGAACCGACCGGTCGTTGAATTTCACCAGGTACTCGATTGCAAGCACTACGAGGCGTTCGTCCTTGTCCCGCAACAGCTTTCTCAAGTAAGGAAGGTGTTTTGGCACAACCAGATCTTTGAACAGACTTATTGCCCTGTCCTGAACCGTGCCATCATCCGAATGCAGGCCTTCGTTGAACAGTACATCCATTGCGCCCGCCCTGGCCCCCGGACAAACCGTTGATGTGAGAACCAGAGCAGTAATAATCGCCGACAAGCATTTATTCATGAGAACTCCTTCGCAACAGCCCGGTGATTATAAAACATTCAAAGTGTGCTTTTGCATGTTTCTAAAACCGGCAAACCTTGAATCAATCCGCGTTAACCCTCAAATGACAGTATACGTAGTACCTCGCTTGGTACGGTCAAGCCATTTTTGAGCAGGAAACCGGCATATTTCGCCAACGAAACCATGCCTCCCCGGTTCGCCTCCTCTTTCAATCTCGATATTGAGACGTCCTCGGCTATCAGGTTCTTCAGTCCTTCGGTCACCTGCAATACCTCGAAAACACCTACCCTACCCCTGAAACCTGTATTGTTGCAATTCGGACAACCTTCACCTTTTACCAGTTTCGGATTTTCTTCAGGGCCGAGGACTCCGATTCTCTTCAGGTTTTCCACCACTGAATCTATATATTTAAACGGCTTGGAACACATCGGACAACATCTCCTGACCAATCTCTGTGCAACCACGCCTGAAACCGCATTGGCTACTAGAAAATTATCGATGCCCATTTCCTTCAGCCTGACCACCGATCCAATGGCGCTGTTGGTATGCATGGACGTCAAAACCAGGTGACCGGTTATGGATGCCTCCATTGCGATCTTGGCGGTTTTGGGATCCCTTGTTTCACCGACCAGTATGATATCCGGATCATGTCTTAGGAAGCCTCGAAGGACCGTGGGAAAATCAAGGCCGGCCCCTTCGTTTATCTGAACCTGGGCTACGCCGCTAAGATCGTATTCGATCGGGTCTTCAACGGTAACTACGTTGATATCCTGTCCATGCCTGATTCTTTCCTTCAGCAGCGAATACAAAGTGGTTGTCTTGCCGCTTCCGGTCGGCCCGGTAACAAGGACGGCGCCGTTCGGTTTGAAGACCATCCTCCTGACCAGGTGGGCCAACTTGTCCGCCAGTATGAGATTATCGAGTTCCAGGAAGCTGCTGCTCGAGTCGAGCAACCTCATGGCTATTCGCTCTCCACCCCTTACCGGCATGGAGGCAACACGCATGTCATATTCCTTTCCTTTGTATGCAAGGGAGAACCGTCCGTCCTGGGGCAACCTCTTCTCGGCGATATCCATACCCGACAGGATCTTTATCCTGGAAACCAGTGGCCGAAAATGCGTTCTCGGGATCGACTTCTCCCACTGCTGCAACCTGCCGTCTACCCTGAAACGCACACTTACAGTGTGCCTCTCCGAATCTATGTGTATATCACTGGCCTCCCTGCCCAGGCCCTCCGCCAATATCTGGTTAAGGATCGTCACTACCTCCTGCCCTGCTACTTTCGTTGCGGCCCGCTTGTCCTCCGCCGCCTCGGCGGCATCGGAGAATATCTCAAGCTGACGCCAATCAGTCGCGACAGGGCCTCTCTTTTCAGCCAAGCCGACTGATTGGGACCCGTCCTGCTTCGCATATTTTTTTATGTACGTTTTGTAGTCTTCTTCACTGATGGCAACCGGTTTTATCTCGATTCCGTGCAGGCATCGCCTGACATCGTCAATGCCCATTACGTTCGAAGGATCCACCATGGCCAGGGTAAGGCTGTTCCCTTCCATCTTGAGCGGGATCAGCTTGTGCCTCTGTAGTATGGCCGATGGTACGAGTTGATATATATTGGGATCGGGCTGCATCCTGGCCAGGTTCACGAAAGAAATGCCTTGTTCCTTGTTGACCGCGCTCAAACGTTGGGCCAGGGTTTTCGCAATTCCCATGGTGACTGCAGGAAGTTGCTGGCATATCTTTTGGAAGAGCGCTGTGGAAAGTACCAGGCACTGTGTCTTTTCCAGTGCCCTGACGGAAGCATTTCTCGGGGCCTCGGTTATGAGGGCCATCTCGCCGAAAACCTGGCCGCTCCCAAGCCTTGCAAGTTCAAAGGCAACCCCGACTTGCGGGTTCTTGACGAAAACCGCCACCTTCCCGTTTTCAATGATATACAAGGCATCCCCGGGATCTCCCTCGTTGAATATCACCTGTCCGGGTTCAAAGGTTATTCTCTGTAATACCGAAGCAATCTGTTGCTTGTGAGCCTGGTGGAGCTTGGCAAACAACAATGTTTGGTCCAACAGAGAAACTATCTGTTCGGTCATTTCGGTTCTCCTGATCAGCCCAATCCTTTGGCTGCAAGTTTTTCATTGGCTTCCCTAAGCCTTTTTGTAAGAGTCTTGATAAGTACCTTGTAAATTCTCACTTGGATCCTCTCGTTGGATTCCACCAGGTCACTGAAACGTCGCCTTGCAAGCTTGAATGCCACCACGTTTCCCTCGCATATCACGCTTGCGCTGGTCGGAAAATCATCCAGGAGGGCCATTTCACCGACGTGCGCTCCCGGGCCCAGTTCAGCTACCACGGTTCCATGGTCGGAAGCCGCACTGTCGCCGGTGGACGTGACAACCTTTACCTTTCCGCGCGCCAGCACAAAAAGGGCTTCTCCCGGAGTTCCCTCTGTTATCAAGGTTTGTCCATCCTGGTAACGTTTCTTTTCGCAAAGGCTCTGGACATACTTAAGCTCATCGAGGGATAGTTCGGAAAAGAGAGGGACCCTCCGCAAGAATTCGAAATCCTTGTCCATCCCGACAAGCCTGTCAGCGCCTTCCGTACCGAGTTCTTTTTCAGACAGATCCAATGGTACCGGTTCGATTGCATTTTGCCTCGCCCTTGCCTGGTCCGCCTGCAACAACCCGAGAGTCTTTGCCACCTCCCTGGCTCCCTGGTGCTGTGGAGCCAAGCCGAGAATTCCATTCAGGAGTTGTCCTGCTTGCTGCTGAAAACCGTTGTCGGCACAAAGTTTCGCCAAGCGGTAATGTATTTCCAGGGACTCGGCGTCCAAGGGCTTACTCTTCACCACCTCCAGGTATTTCTGCATCGCAAGTTGTGAATTGCCTGTGCGCTCCAAAACCTGTCCCAAGAGTTTGACTCCGGGAACAAAGTGGGCCGCCATCTTGTCCAGGCGTTGAAGCACGTCGACCGCCTTGTCCCACCGAGCCATCTTCAGGTATAGTTGTCCTGCATTGAAGTAATCTCCCGCTCTTTCAAGGTTTTCCGCGGCTCTTGGGAAATCTTTCATCTTTAAAAAAAGTTCCGCCGCCTTGTTGAAAGTAAGATTCTTTTCGAACAACTCGGCTGCCTTGGCGATTTTGCCTGCCTTCAGGTACAAACCTGCGGCCCGTTCGAGATCGTAGTCGGCTTCGAGGAACTTGGCGGCCAAGTCGAACCGGCCTGCCGAATAAGCACACTTTGCCGCCCTGTTGAAATCCCGCGCCTTGAAAAACATCTCGGCAAGGTCGCCCATGGTTTGCTTACTCGCTCCTCCCGAAGTGATATCCGAGATAAGTTCATCCCCCACGTTTTCCGCACAAGATGCGAGCAGCCCGGCGGCCTCGTCCAGTTGTCCCCTTGCGACATGGTTCTTCAATAAGTTGACGACCTTGCCGCAAGCGAGGAATTCTCCTTCACCAGAGCCATCTTCCTTGAATTCAAACTCTATTTCTCCATGTATGCGGGTCATCGACAATCTCCCCGAACAATCTCGCCGAACATCCTTGCGGCAAGGGACCGAAGGTCGGCCCCACTAAACATTATTCACATTATTCCACGTAAAGGCCCTTGGTCAAGCATGTACAAATTCGTGACATAAAATTTCCCGGAGAAAAAAACCAGACAAAAATCCGAAAACAAAACAATGCAAAGGGAGACAGGATACTGAACGGCCGTTCCCTTACCACTGGCGATTCATGGCTATTTGGATTAGACTGCCGGGCACGGGAGGTAAAGCATGGGACACCTGACATCAAAAAGCGGGTACCAGAGGCTGCGTCAGAGGCTGGACCAGATGCCCGTGGGTGCGCCCGGCAGGACTACCATCTACGAGATCTTGAGCACCCTGTACACCCCGGAGGAAGCAGAACTCACGAGCAAGATGCCCATGCGTCCCAGAAGCGTGGAGTCCATTGCCAAGAACCTGGGCATGGCCCCGGATGAGCTTAGGCCCAGGCTCGAAGCACTGGCTGAAAAGGGCTTGATACTGGATTTATGGCTTGCCGGCAAGATGCGCTACGCCCTTGCCCCCACTATTGTCGGTATCTTCGAGTTCTCCATGATGAGGGTTCGAACGGACCTGGACCAGAAAAAGCTGGCCGGCCTGATGCGCCATTACCTTCTCGAAGAAGAAGACTTCACCGGCTCATTTGAGCCCGGAGCAGAGACATCGCCGTTTCGCACACTGGTGCACGAAGAGAGCCTTCCTGAAAACTATGCCGAAATCCTGGACTGGGAACGGGCGACACACATCGTGAAGCAGGCAGGCAAGTGGTCGCTAAGCTTGTGCCATTGCCGCCACGTAGAGCATCACCTTGGAAATGACTGCCGGGTCTTCAGGATGGAATCGTGCATGAGCCTTGGAATGGGAGCCGATTACGTGGCGCGCAACGCATTGGGCAGGCCTATTGAACTGAACGAGGCCCTGGATCTCCTGGCAGAGACTCGTGAGGCCGGTCTTGTGCACATTGCGGACAACGTGAAGAACAGGCCCACGTTTATCTGCAACTGTTGCAGTTGCTGCTGTGAGATCCTGCAGGGCTTCAAGCGCTTCAAGTGGCTCGGGACAACTTTCACTTCAAACTATCTGGCATGCTGTGAACAGGAAATATGCACAGGTTGCAGGAAATGTGAAAAGGCATGTCCTGTGGACGCGATTACAATCGTAAAAGCTCCACACGAGAAGGATGGCAAGAGGTACCGGTTCGCGGCCCTGGTGAACCGGGAGTTGTGTCTTGGATGCGGGGTGTGTGCACTCAAGTGTGAAGACGGCGCCATGCACATGGAGTCCAGATCGAAGCGCAGAATACCGCCCGTGAACACCTTTGCAAGAGTGATGACCATGGCTATTGAGCAGGGTAAACTGCACTACCTGCTGGCTGACGCCCTGGATGGATGGAGCGGCAAAGTGGCCGGGGCCCTTATCGGTGCAGTTCTCAAGTTGACGCCTGCCCGCCAGCTCCTCGCGAGACAGGAGCTGAAGTCCAGATTCGTGGACATGGCGATTCAGGCGGCTCGCAAGAGGAACATCAAGGGCGTGGACCTCTAGCCCATATACCACCGGTAATCATCCGGTAAGCAACGGTTCTTGAACAGAGAACAGTGACAGGTCTTTTTAGAAAACGCGGGGCTTTGCTAATTCGGCCATCTCACTCGGCCTTTATTATGCAGTCAACCGGGCATACTTCTACGCAACGAGGTCCACCCTCATCCACACATTCCGTGCAGCAACCGGGGTCGATCTCGAAAAATTCATCTCCCTCACTGATACAGGATCGCGGGCACTCGGGTTCACAAGCGCCGCAAGAAATACATTCATCCGTAATTTTCATCGCCATGGCTATATTCCTCCTTCAGCTTTTGACTCAAACCTCAATCGCCTGACAACTGGTACAGGCGATTCGGTTGACACCTATAACCAAGAGATCCAGGGTTGTCAATTCCTAAAAGAGGGCTGCTGCCAATATTTTTTCGCCCCTTTTTCCTACCATCCCCTGTGGGGCCGGTTGAACTTTTTTTCCGGTAAACCCATAGTTTTCAAGACACTGCCATTAGTAAAACAATTCATTTTTTCTCTACAATTTAATTGGTCTCACCATATCATGCCCGGACGCAGACAGGGGCTCCATTATTGAGTAAAATCGCAAACCATCTTTTTTCTATTAAAGAATTTCGAACATGTCTTGCTTGACAACATGTGCCCATTCTGCGAGAAAATAACGGATGTTGGATGTTACGGGTTCCTTGGTAATAAACGTTGGAGGTACATTAATATGGTCAAGAGATTGTTGGTGCTCTTAACTGCTGCAGCGCTCGTGCTTGTTATAGGTTGTAAAGGAAAAGAAAAGAAATCCGGTGAAGGCGAAGCAGTATCATCCAAGGGCCATGGCGGAGATCATCATGCCAATGCTGCTGAAAAGAGCGGGAGCGCCGCAACTAATGTAAAAAAGAAGAAAGACAAGGGCAAGATCATCCCTGACGATATCCTGAACCGGATGAACGGCAAGCTTTCCACAGGCAAACCCTATATTTCGGATGAGACATGGTCCAAGGTCGAAAAGTTTGCTGACTCGCTTGCAGCTTTGAAAAAACAATCAAAGGGCCCGCGCCTGGAAAAGAGCGCTGTTGACAAAGCCCTGAAGGATGCCGGATACGACAGCAGGGAATCCGCCCAAAAAGACCTGGAAAAAGTTGCTGGGTTGCAGGATACCATCATGGGTATCGGAATGAAAATCGGGAGCCTGAAGATGGTCAAAGCCATGGATGGAGAAAAGGCGGAGGCCAAGGCCATTGACGATCTTGCGGGAAAGCTCAAGGAAAAGGGCTTGACAAAGAACGACATAATGCTGATGGAGACCAAGAGCAGTACGATAGGCAAGGCCTTTGGGGCATTGATATTGCTGAAGGCAAGTAAGAACTAGCCCGGGACTCAATACCGATCGAATAATCCACGCCTGTAAGCCGGGCAAGATGTATGGCTCTTTAAGGGTATCTAAAAAATCCTATTTATTTTTCCGTTCCTTGACCAAGGACTTTTTTATTTTTTTTGTTTCGTGTTTTGCTTCTGGTTTCGTCCCGGGTTCTGCCTTGTGCATGATTACCCTTGCCTTCCTGTCCTTGAGCCGGGATTCCACTTGGGCCTTGATGACTTCGTTGTAATCGGCCTTTGTCTTGAAAAACAAGAGATCTACCTGATGCCAATACTTCAACCTCGCTTCTATCATGTTGCCGGGCAACCGCTTGATTTCAACTCCGTCATCGGCCATTGACAAGCCTGATCTGATTGCGAGGTCCTTCAGCCTCGAAGCAACCTCTTCATCGCTTTCATTGCCGTACTGGGCCAAAACCTGGGGCGCCACCTTAAGAAACGTACCAGATCTCATCGAAGCGGGAAGATACATCCAGGCTATTACGCCGATTATCGTGGCCCCTGCTATTGCAAATGCAACGACTCCACTGCGCTTGCCTTCTCCCGAACTTGAAACCAATCCGGACACGGCCTCACCTCCATTTGCTTTCGAATCACCGCCGCCATAAAACCAATAACTTCAATATGCTTCTATTTAATGCTATACATTGAAACGCACGTGGAACACATCACCATCCTGCACCAGGTACTCTTTGCCTTCCAGCCTCATTTTGCCCGCAGTCCTGCAATTCGCCTCGCTGCCCAATTCCAGCAAATCTTCCCACCTCGTGACCTCGGCCCTGATGAAACCCCGCTCGAGGTCCGTATGTATTGTTCCCGCAGCTTTTACAGCCACAGTGCCTTTCTTGATCGGCCATGACCTTACTTCGTCCTTCCCCACGGTGAAAAAGCTTACCAGGTCAAGCGCGGCATAGGCTGCCCGTATGAAGCGGTCCCTCGCAGGTTCGGCAACGCCGAGTTCCTCGAGAAACGGTTTCCTGTCTTCCTCGTCCAGTTCGGCGATCTCCTCCTCCATCTTTCCCTTCATTATGAAAAGGCCGGCCCCTGCTTCGCTCACGGCCTTGTTCAGTTCATCAAATTTTTCCTCGGCGTCTTCAGGCAGGTTCAATACGACCAGCAACGGCTTGAGGCTCAAAAAGGCATAACCCCTGAGGCTGCGTTCTTCCGCCTCGTCAAGCCCCAATGTGCGAAGCGGCTTCTCTGATTCCAGGTGTGCCGACAACTTTTCCAATAACGGCAGTTCCCTTGATTTCCCGCCTTCTTTGTTCAACCTCTCTATTCTTTTCTCCAGCACCGACAGGTCGGCCAGCTCCAGCTCCATCTCCAGGTTTCGGAAATCATCGAGTGGCCTGGCGTTATCGCCTGTAAGAGGATGATCGAACCCTCTTATCACGTGGGTAAGCGCATCCATATCCCTCATGTGACCCAGTGTATCGGCATCAAAAGAATTACCCGACACATCCGGAGCAGGCGCAAGCAAGTCAGCGAACACGACCTCGGCATATATGGTCTTTTTGGGCTTGAACAACCCGGAGAGCCTGTCCACTCTTAGATCCGGCACCTTGACCGTGCCCAGGTTCATTGCGCCTTTTTGTTTGAATGCTCCCTTGTCCGCGCCCCTCCCGCTCAACGCATTGAAAACAGTTGTCTTGCCTGCCCCTGAATAACCTGTTATTCCGACTTTCACATTGCCCCCTACTTGTTTTCCCGGACGGGTCTTCTTCGTATCACCTTGGGGGAGATTTCCTGTTTTGCCTTTTCATATATTTCGAGGTGCATCTTGCACATTCCATTGTCCACCAAGGGCCTGTTACAGCCATCCACCAAGCATAACTTGGGCTTGGGTCTCCTGCCTCTCCTGTTCCTTGGCTTGCCATCCGGATCATCGAGCATCTCGCCCATGGTGGCCTGGACAGATGCAAGTTTTCGTTCCATGTCACGCAATTTCAGGAGCCTCTTGGTCCGTCCCCGCCTCTTGGGCCCCATGAGCGTCTCCAGCGTTATTACTTCGTCCAGGGTGCCTGCCGAAGCCTTCATGTGTGACAAAAGCAAGTCGCTCTCACCATTGATGGATGATTTCAATTTCCGGCCTGCATCGACAACCATCTCGTCAAATACTTCATCGAAGATGTCTATGAAGGATCTCAACATTGCTCTCCGAAAAGGCCTATAACTCGAACTCGTACGCCACGTCCAGCCAGACCCGCCAGTCGAAATCAGCCTTGTAGAGACCGTAATCCGGCCCTGGTTCAGAGGTGCTCTGATATTTCTCACGGTCTAATGACCATATATGCCCTACCTGGCCGTTCAGGTACAATATGGGCAACAGCTTGATCCTAACGAGTCCCGACAGCCATGCATCGTCTGCTGTAAGGTCGAACATGTCTTTCCAATGGGCAAAATGCCTCTTTTGGTACGTGACCGCAAGCCTTGCATAGTCGCTCCATGGAACAGACAGGCTCAACAGGATGTTGTTGTTCGAATCAGGGGCCTGGCCCTCAATTGAACCGCCCAGAGAGACATAGTTCACGATCGAATAACCGAACTCCAGGAAATACCCGAACTCGCTCTTATCACCGGCGCCCTTTATCGCCTGGTACTTGGTCAGAGGCAGTCCGCCTGTTTTCGAATAATACCTGTTGTTGCCGGTCATGTACTGCCACCTGTCTATTTCATAGAAGCTGTCAAAGTACGAAGGCATGTAGTTCAATGTGAAATACCTGGCCTCGGCCCTTATCCTGAAGGCATGCACCAGCTTGGTGCCAAGATTGAACCTGCCCAGGATACCTGCCGTCAGTCCATAACCCGCATCCAACATCTTTGAAAAATCAGTATAGATCTTGATGTCCGTACTGCCGTTCTTCAGGACCTTGAGTTCCGCATCAACGCCCAGGATGGAAACCGCTTTAGTACCGCCCGCTTTGGGTAGAGTATCTTCCTGGCTGCTGTCAAGCCTGACTACGTCCCTGTCAGGGGTGCCGTCATTATTGTCATCGACTTGCTGCACAGCAAGGCTTGTAGGCGCAGTCCTGTCTGTAACGAAACTGAAACCGAAGGACAGGCTCTTTGGCAAGTAGCTTTCCATGAACGGCGCAAGAGGCTTAATAAAGCCCAGCACGCCTATAAGATTGGCCTTTGTGATATCATTCGTGTAGAACTCGAATCCGCCGAGCCAATCGAAGTACGCATCAACTTGCGCACCAAGGCGAACAGTATCCAGGTCGACCTGGGGCAAGTACCTTTTCATGATCGTGCCATGGCCGATGCTTCCCACAGCCGATTGGCCGATATTGATATAAAGGTTGTCTTCCTTCCTGCCCCAATTCACATACTTCAGTATCCTGAAATAGTCACGCCAGTGATCCCAATCTTCACTACGTATGGACCCGATATTATCGAAACCCTTTATCTTTGTTTTTGTGTCATTTCCTGTCGTATCAATTCCCAACAGGCCTTCGCTGCCGTCCCATATCTCGATGTTCAGCGGCCCTGAAAGCCCCAGCTTGAATTTTCCAAACCGAAGATCCACCTCGGGCTCCACCGTAACGTAATGGACATTGTTGATTGCCCGATATCCCAGCCTTGCGCCTGCCCTGTTCCTGCTCCCGAGCAGGTCGAGGGCTCCTATATCCAGGAGCTCACCCTTGATGAAATGCTTTTTCTCCTCTTCTTGCTTTGACTCGGCCTGCTCTTTTCCGGCTTTTTCACCGGCCTGTTTCCCTGCCTTCTCCCCTGCCTGTGCTTTTTTCTCCTGTCCCTCTTGTCCCAGGCCCTGTTCCTGTCCATTCGGTGTCTTGGATTCACCAACTTTGCCGGTTGCCTCTTTGCTCTCTTTTGCCGATCCTTCCTTGGGCGATGTTCCTGTCTTGGGGCCGGTTTCCGGTGCAGGTGCCTGCTCACTTGCAGATGGTTCTGCTTTAGGGGGTTGCTCACCTGCCGAAGGCTCGGCTACAGGCGCACTTGCGGGCGATGCTGGTTCTTCCTTTGGAGGTTGCTCACCTGCCGGAGGCTCGGCTACAGGCGCGCTTGCGGGCGATGCTGGTTCTTCCTTTGGAGGTTGCTCACCTGCCGAAGGCTCGGCTACAGGCGCGCTTGCGGGCGATGCTGGTTCTTCCTTTGGAGGTTGCTCACCTGTCGAAGGCTCGGCTACAGGCGCACTTGCGGGCGCTTCCCCGGCTTTCTCCTCATGTGCCTTCTTTTTCTGTTCTTTTTTCTTGCCTGCTTTCTTTTCTTTTTTCTTTTTCTTGTTTTTTTCTTTGCCCTGTTGACCCGAATCGCCCTGCTCGGACTT
Source organism: Deltaproteobacteria bacterium (assembly GCA_013152945.1). Taxonomy (GTDB): domain Bacteria; phylum Myxococcota_A; class JAADFL01; order JAADFL01; family JAADFL01; genus JAADFL01. The sequence continues at coordinate 57,694 of JAADFL010000077.1, forward strand.
GGGGCCGCCAAGGGGGCCGTCTTCACTACCCGCGCTGTCGCGGGCCTTGACAGGACCCACTGTCAGCACGAGCATGAAAGCCAACGACAAAACCAACGACTCGACAGCACGAATAATCATCTTGGACCCCCAATCTGTTTATTGTCCTTAAAAGTCAATATAACCCGAATCCTCCCGATTTCAAATGTTCATTGCAACATTTCCAAATTTCTTCAACATCCTTTGAATTTCAAAACAGTCTTATTTCGAAGCGGATGTCCATGGTACCGGCCGAAATTATTCCGGCTCCAGCGCCATGGGACCGGTGCCGCCCATGGTATCCAGCATATCCCCGGTCACTTTCCTGGAACCGGCTATCCTGGAAAGAACATCGGCTCCCATGGTTGCTGTTCTGTCACATGTATCCAGGTCTACCGAGTACAGGCCGAACTTCGGTCCGTACCCCTCCTGCCACTCGAAGTTATCCATAAGGCTCCAATAATAGAACCCGCGGACATCAGCGCCCTGTTCAAGCGCCCGGTGGATTTGTTGCAATGTCCTCACCAGGTGCTGTGCTCTTCTTTGGCCTGACAGCGTGGCCAGCCCGGCCTCGGTAACTACCAGTGGCAGGTCGGGCCACCTGGATGAAAAATCCGAAAGCACGTTGTATATTCCTTGTTCATAATATTCGTAACCCATGGAAGGCACCCATTTCGTAGGATCGAGTGGAGGCACGCAGGCCCCGAGATCGATGCCGCCCGCACAAGGTGTAAGATCCAGTCCGCTGATCAGGGCCGGGCTCGAAGTGACTCCCATTCGCGCATAATACTGTACGCCCAAAAAGTCGAGAGTGCCTTTCCATTCCGGCACATCCATGTCGGGTTTACCGTCAAGGTCCGAGTCGAAAGTGCCGTCCAGCAATGATTGCGGTATCAAGTGATGCCTGACGTATATTATTCTATCCCTGGCTGCAATATCGGCGGGATCATTGCTTACCTGGTTGTTCCTGGCAGGCACCCATTGTGCCACGGAAAGAGTCAGGCCCACGATTGCCGCCTGTCCATCGCCGTCTGCATCCCAAATATCATTTTCCTTGATTGCTTTGTACATAGCGGCATGTGCATCCAGGTACGCCTTGGCCACTTGCACGAATTCATCGAAATGCCCGAGCAACAAGGTACGCCCCGGCGGAAAGATGCCGGCCCCGTACGCTGCAAGAAGGTAATTGAAGGGTTCATTCAGGGTGCACCACTCGTCCACGTATTTGCCGTATTGTTTTGCGAGAAGCCCTGCATATTCGGCCATCTCGTCAATGACCTCCTGCCTACCCACAGGATCCTCCAACCCGCAGAGATCCTGGTCTGTCGGTCCTTGTTCACACGGCCCTGTCCTCCTCGGATCATCTATCCACACCGGGGAGGAAAAATGGTGAACCGTGATCATGGGCTTGATACCCCTGGCCTTCATTGCTTCCAGGAGTGATGCATAATGTTTCAATGCATCGCCGGATATCTTGTCTCTCTTTGGTTCTATTCTGGACCAGCTCGGGCTGAACCTGTAAGCATCCATGTTCAGACTATCAATCAAGTCGAGGTCCGACCCGGCCATGGTGTACCCGCACACGGCATCACCGACAAACTCGCTCTTTTCCATGCCGCCGGGTTTCGGTCCTGTCCACAGGTACCAGTCTGAATCGTAGTTCTTATCTTCGATTTGCGTGGATGCCGTGGAAACGCCGAAGGTAAACGTCCCTTGCCCGGCAGTGCCGGCAGCCGGACCGGCCCCGGGAAAAGCCAGGCCCGAATCATGCATTCCCCGGTCACAACCAAGAGACATGAATAAGAATAAGAACACGCTCAGGAAAACAAGAGTGGATTTATTCAAAATGGTCCCGGGTAATCCCCTGCCTTCATTAAACCATATAGACCGGAGATAAGGTTCAATATCGGAATTCATTTCCCTGGAGGCTGAAGCAGCAGACAAGCAAGTGATCAGGGCAGGTTCTTCATTACATCGAGCCATGTCTTGGGTGCATTGGCCGGAGTGCTCCAAGCATCCACTTTCTTTGCCAAGGCGCCACAAGTCACCTGGTAAATGATATCCGAAAGTTTCGAGCAAGTATTTATCTTGCTCGCCTCCTTATTTGCATCCTGTTCAGCCGTGCCAAGTTCCCCGATACACAATTTGGAAGAAGTCGCCTCGCTTCCCGGCGCCCCTGGAAAAACCTTTTGGTTCAGGTTGCAATCATCCCAGCGATCGGCAAGCCTCTTACATGCCGTCGTACACTCGTAAGTATTGTTATCGCCGCATCCTGTAATCGAAAGAGCAAAGCCGAGCACGACAAAAGCGACTGTTGTAAACCGCATCCAGGTCATATCTTATCTCCTTGTACGATCGATCTATTTCCCGATCTATTCTCCAATAACCGGATGTGGACTCTATTACCCGGACTTACGACTTGTCAAGACCATAAATATTTGAGCTATTCGAGCTGTAAAAATCCGGAATTGTAACAAGGTGATCGGTGAGGCTGAATTAGTCTGTGCCCCGGTTCCATCAGGGGTTACCACCTGAAAACAGTTGCCATATGTTGATTTCGCCGGTTTTTTACCCCAGGCAGGGACGGGCGAAGATTTTTATTAAAAAAAATTGGGCCGGAGGGGGGCATGACCTGGATTAACGGACCAAAATGAACACACCTGGGTCACCCGCACCAGCTTCACTGCTTCTTCTCTTTGCTCCATCGTATACTTACTCTTGACTCGTCCCACCTTGTACACCTCCTGGGGGCTATTATGCCCCCTTTCTTAGGTGTCCACAAAATCGGGGTAGAGACAGGGTTAGGGGGGTGGGGGAGTCAGACTGGTACAGGATGGGCACGCGCCCGGCGCGGCCTTGTCTTACCCACCTTGGTCGGGCCGGCTCCACCAAACCCCTCCCTGGCGGCTTAAGCCAGGCCGCGCAATTTTCCAGGCCAAGGGCTCAATAATCAAGTGTACCTTATTCTGCTGACCTTGCAGGTCGAAAGCCC
>JAADFL010000078.1 GCA_013152945.1 Deltaproteobacteria bacterium
TTTGAATTCGAGTTGCAGTAACATGGTATTTGAGCTATTAGATTATTGCTTGGAAAACATTCGGCTGCCTATGGCTTGTTAGTGGAGGTGGATATGTCATTCAGTAAGGTTCTGTGGATGTCAATCGGACTATTTCTTGTGTCCTGCGCTGGAACGACTGACAATGCAGTCAGAACTACGAAGATTGCCGGCAAGGAAAAAACCATGCAGCCTGATGCTGTAATTGCCGCCATCAAGGCGATAGATGCAGCAAAGGCAGAGAAAAAAGGAGGCGCCTTACTGGCCAAGTACAAGAAGGAAAGCGAAGAGCATCCCAAGGACAGGTACTTGAAATTTCTCTATTACTATTCAATAGGCGACAAGGACGAGTCATGGCAACGATTGAATGGTATGACCTATATGGAACCCGGTTTTCCGTGGCCGTACCTGGGCAGGGGCCTGATATATGATTCCTGGGGCTCCACAATGGACAAGGCCGAACAGGACTATCGGAAATTCACAACCATGTTGCCCGGTGTAGCCTTCGGCCACCAGAAGCTCGGCGATCTTCTGGTGAAAAGCAAGCGTTTCAAAGAGGCTGTAGCTGAATATGAAAAGGCTATTTCGGTTGATTCCAAACTGGCGGAGGCCTATTACGGCATGGCCCTGGCCAAGTGGTACATGAACGATCTCGATGGTGCCCAGGAGTCGTTCGCCAAGGCCATCAAAGTCCGGAAAGACTACTTCGACGCATGGTTCCAGCTTGGAATGCTCAAGCAGAGGAGAAAAGATTCGAAGGGAGCTTTGGAAGCTTTTCTAAAGGCTGCATCCATCAACCCTGACAGCTACGAGGCACATAAGTACTCCGCCGATATGCTTCTTGCAAAGGGAGATAAGCAATCCGCCATATCCGAGTACGAGGCGGCATTGAAGGTAAAACCCAACGACATAAAGACGGATCTCAAGCTGGCGAAACTCTATGAAGAGATTGGCAATCTCAAGGGAGAGATCCGGACCTATGAACGTGCAAAAAAGACGGATCCAAGGAACGCAAAAATTCTGGTGCACCTGGGAATGCTTTACATGAAGAACGGTGACAAGGAAAATGCCGAGGTAAACTTCAAGGAGGGACTCAAATTAGAACCTAAAAACGTAGATGCCAGGCTCTATCTTGCCAGGATAGCAGTGTCACGACAGGACTGGATACCTGCAATCGACAGGTACTTGCTGTTACTGGAAGAAGATCCGAATAACGGGCAGGGAAAACAAGAATTTGCCAAGCTACTCGAGGAGCTGCATGTTCCAGCCGATGGATTCAGTTGCAGTTTGAGAAGGAAAACATTCAGTGCCTGTCTTGAGAATGTGTTGAACAGGAAAATCCGTCCCTTCCTCTCCAGGCGATACAGGGAGCTCGTAAAGAAGACCCCGGAGCTGAAGGGTGGAGTGGAACTCGAGATTCGTATAGACAAGGCAGGGAGAGTCCGTGGCGTAAGATTCGTCGAAAACCAGTTGAAAGGACAGGGATTCGATGCGGTAATATATGCCTGCTTCTGGGTTGCCCACTTTCCAAAAGGACCTGGCGGTAAATGGAATTATGCCATGGAGTTTGAGCCATAGGAGCCACGATGGCTGTTTCAGATATCCCTGCAAGACGACCGATGATTAGAATTCCGGCGGCTCTTGTTCTTATTCTTGTCATCGGTTGTGCCGGCAACATAACTATTCAAGACGTCAAGTCCATGAAGAAGGCCAGGGATGTCAGGGCATTGATCGGTGTAATTCTCGATGAACCGGGCAATGGCAAGAGAAGCGACCAAGTGAAATTTCTTAGGGCCAGGGATGAGGCAGGTAAGGCATTGGTCGATCTGGGGCAGGTATCCGTGCCTTCGCTGGTATTGGCCCTAAAGAACTCCAAATCCAAAAAAAGAACGAGAGTGGCTTGGGTCCTTTCAAGGATACGCCCGCAGGGCGCTTTGGCCTTGGTTACCTGGGCACAAGGCCACGCAACCGACTTGGACATAGAACTTGGGAAAGTGATTTCGGATACCGGCATCAAAGCCGCTGTTTCTCCTCTACTTGAGGCATTCAATAGTAGCTTGCAGACTTCCCCGGGCAAGGCAGCGGTTTTCGCCAGGCTGATCGGCAAGGTGGGTGTTGATAATGCCGGTGATGTGCTGGCCGGTCTGTGGGGAAAAGCCGAATCACCGAAGTTGAAAACAGCTATCTTGAACGGCTTGGGATTTTCCCATTCCAAAGCAGGAATAAGGCTGGCCTCGGCTGCATTGGCCGATCCCGATCCCGAGGTTAGACAATCTGCTGCCAGGGCGCTTGGCAGAATGGGCGGGAAAGGCGTGGAAGCGGTTGTCAGGCTGTTTTACTCGGCCAGACCAAGCGACCGGGTCATGGGTGTTACAGGCGTCCTTGCTGCAGGAAAAAAGGCGGCGATTCCCCTGGTTGCATGGCTGGGCCCGATACAAAATATCAGTATTGACACTCTTGAACGCCTTGCAGACGCCATTGCCCTCGCAGTCATGGACAGAGGCGGGAAGCACCAACTCCAGAGCAGGCTTGGAAGAGTCGCCTTGATCTTGGCTCGCGGCCTGCCTGAAACAGCCATTGGTTTGTTGGGAGCATTCAACAGCAGAAATCCGGTTATTCGAAGAGAGGCGGCTCTGGTTCTTGGCCTCATGCAATCGCTTGATGGGTTGCCTTCACTCGCACATGTTGTAGTGGAAGATCCGGATCCCATGGTCCGTGCCGAGGCGACCAAGGCCATGGCCCTTGTGTGCGATGAAAGCAGCGTGGTCGTGGATATGTGCAAGGCCAGGAGAGAAGCAGGCACAGGAGAAGATGTGTATTCAGGACCTGACATCGAGATAAGGATGGCGGCACAAGGCAAGGCTGGGAAAAAGCTCGAATGTGACAAGAGAAAGGTGTTGGCCAATTGCGAAGGAGTTGCCTTGCCCGCTCTTTCCGCTGCGGCCCGGGATCGTTCCGTTAAGGTAAGACTTGCCTGCGCAAAGGCATTGGTCCAATTGACCCTTGGTGGGGACTTAAGGAGAGATCCTCTTTTGGCCGATGCCTTGAGACTGCTCGCCAGGGACGATAACGAGGATGTTCGTTTCGAGGCCCGGCAAGGAGCGCGGACACTGGATGGATTATAGGATCACGGGTGTTTCTTGCTCGGCTGTTATGTTTCAATGCGTTTAGGTTCAGACCGTCAAAATCTGTAAGGAGGTCGAAATGAAGACTTCAGGCAAACTCGTAAGTGTGGTTTGGTTACTATCCTTTGTTCTGGCTGTTACCCTTGTATTTGCCGCTGTTGCCGGAGGCGGCAAGTCATCGAAGGCCAATCTCAAAAAAAGGTTTGAAGGCCTGAAATCAAAGGGCTTGTTGATTAATATCAAGGTCGATCCTGCCGAGAAATTCGACGAGGTCCAACTCGAGATGGAAGCCGCTTCCATGCCCGGATTAATCCAAGTGGCCAAGAAACCCAAGCCCAAGCTTCCGGACCCGAAAGATGTTGTTAAGGTGGTCAAGCACCATCTCAAGGAAATAAAGCATTGCTTCAAGAAACAGGTTACTGCTATGAACTATGGAGAAGATGAACTCATTCTCGAACTGACCATAAAGAAGACCGGAAAGCTGCAAGAGGTGTCTGTGGACCCCGAGGAATTCGGAGAGGGACCTTTTGGAAAATGCATGGCCAGGTGGACGAAAAGATGGAGGTTTCCCGGTTTCACCGGTGAAGTTGACAAGGGAATCTTCCAGGAGAACGTCAGCATGGCACTTCCATTGAGGTTTTCCGTCAAATAATCGGGGTTACTGATGAGTTTCGACACTCGTCCCAAGAACGGCAAAATCGTATTTGTCAACCTATCGAGTTTAGCCACCCTGAATCCTGCGCTCGTTGAGCTTCATAACCCGATGGGGACGATAAAAGGGGCTGCAATAGCAGTCCGGTCAGGGAAAGTCGAGTGGGTTGGAAAGGAAAGCAGGTTGCCCGGTGAATACAGCGGATATGAAAGATTCGACTGTACGGGCATGCTTGGTGTTCCGGGGCTCGTCGAATGCCATACACACCTTGTCTTTGCCGGGCAAAGATCCGAGGAATTTCAGATGCGAAACGCAGGAGCCGGGTACGGCGAGATCCTGCAAGCAGGCGGTGGATTACTGTCCACTGTCAAAGCTACCAGAAGCGCCGGGGAGGACGAACTCGTACAGGCTGCCCTTCCAAGGTTGCAGAGATTCCTGGAGCAAGGAGTAACGACTTGTGAAATAAAGAGCGGATACGGACTTAACCTCGAAAACGAGTTGAAGATACTTCGCGTGGTAAATAAGCTTAAGGCTCTGACACCCATAACCCTGGTTGGAACTTTTCTGGGAGCTCATGCAATCCCCTTGGAATACAGATCAAAAAGAGAGTACTATATCGACCTCGTAACCAAGGAAATGATACCTGCCGTGGCGGAGCAGAACCTTGCTGTCTTTTGTGATGTCTTCTGCGAGCGGGTCGCCTTCAACCTGAAAGAAGCGGAAAAGATTCTTCGGGCCGGCCGGGACGCGGGACTGGCCGCCAAGATACATGCAGACCAGCTCTCATCCTTCGGCGGATGCAGGTTGGCCGCCGACATGGAAGCTGTATCCGCGGACCATTGTGACAAGGTTACTTCCGGAGATGCCTCGGCCATGGCCGAAAAGGGGGTCACCGCCGTGCTGCTCCCCGGTGCGACGTTCTTCCTTGGGGAGCGACAGTACGCACCTGCCAGGATGTTGCTGGACAAGGGCGTGCACGTTGCACTTTCCACTGATTGCAATCCCGGGTCGGCAATGACTGAAAATATTCAGCTCATGACAACATTCGGCGGATCCATGATGAATATGAATACGGCCGAGTTGCTGAAGGCCGTAACCATTGAATCAGCAAGGGCATTGAACATGGATGACAGCGTGGGAACCATTGAAAGCGGCAAGGACGCGGATATTGCGCTGATGGATTGCCCGGATCCCGGATACATACCCTATCACTTCGGCACGAGCCACGTGGCGGCCGTGATCAAGAGAGGAAATGTGGTCTTTGCAAGATAGGTTTTCCGGTCATCCTGTTTACCCGGTGACATGTGCTCGGTGGCATTTATAAATCAGGACCGCTCCCGACAACATCCCAACCTTGGCGAACTTTATCAGCGATGACGGATCAGTCGAATTGGATCCTGCCGGTAGGTTTGTATCCCAAGATCTTTCTTGCCCTGGAATCGTCCAGGATACCAGTGTATTTCTGCCTCTCGGCATCGACCCTGTAATAGTACCTGGTCATGCCTAAAGCCCTTTGGATTGCATTGACAGGACCGAGTAAGGGCTCCGGCAACGGGATGACCCTGGCGCCGGCCAGCTCGGCGATTGTACGAAGGGGGGCAGTGTCGAGTCCGCCGATGTTGAAGACCCCATGAACATTCTTGAATATGGCGAGAACCAGGGCATGAAGCACATCACGCATGTGAATCAGGTTAATCAAGGGGTTGAAGCCCATGGGCGCGAAAATGACCCGGTCATTGAAGTAGGCATTGAAATGCCCGGCAACTCCCCTGCCGATAATATTGGAGAATCTCAATACAACTATCTTTGTTTTCTTGTTGTCCATCCTGGAACGACAAATCATGTCCGCGTCAACGCGGTCTTTAATCCACTGGTCGGCTTGTGTATCAAAGTTGAGATCCGTCTTTTCATCAAGGTACACCGGGTTGTGAGGTTTGAGCTTGTAAACCACATCACTGCTCTTGAATACGAACTTGCGCACCTGCCCGGATTCGATGCACCTGTCCAGCAAATATTTTGTTCCATCCACATTGAGCCTGTGGACGTTCCTGCCCTTTGCCATGGGACTGGAAATAAAGGCCAAGTGGACGACCGTATCAATTTCCGCTTTCTTGAAGGCATCAGACCTGAACAGGTTATTGAGATCTCTGTATTTTAATATGTCATGCCGTCCGTATAAAAAGCGCTCTTTGTCGAATTCGTTGAAGTAATAGGGACGGTCAACATGGGCCACACCCATTATCTTGCCCACACGCTTGTCCGCCAGGAGATGCTCGGTCAGGTGTCTGCCTACAGTACTCGTCACCCCGGTTACCAATATATTGCGGCGTTTACGACGAGGCATTTCAACCACCTCCTCCCATGTCAACCGAAAGACCGCCGTTGAAAATGCCGGTCCTTTCCTCGACCAGCCTGTCTACGCGATCCTGCACTGCCAATCTGACCCTGTCGGCCAGGGATCGCATCAATCCCGGATCCTCTATCGCCTCCGGCCCGTATTCTTCATAGAATCGTATCGGGTCACCGTACTCGATGAAGTACTTGACCGGCATCGGCAGAATTCCGATTGGCCCCAGGAAGGGAAAGAACGGCGTTATGGGAAAGTAGGGAAAATTCAACAACCTTGCTACAGATTTGAGATTGTATAGCAATGGGGCCTGCTCTTCGGCTCCTACAGTAGCCACGGGAACTATTGGTGCCTTATATTTCAATGACAATTCCACGAAGCCGACGTTGAAGTTCTGGAGCCTGTACCTCATCTTGTACGGTTTGCCCAGGCCCTTTGTCCCTTCGGGAAATACTCCAATGTATTCCTTGTCACCCAGGAGATCTTCGAAGTTGCGCCTTGCACCCACCACCTGCCCGCCGCGAGTGAACAATACGTTGACAAAGGGCAGAAAACCGCTGAAATTATCTACCACCGCCCGCAACAGGAGGGGCTTTTCAGGCCTTGTAATTAGGTCGACCCATTGCATGGCGGCATCCATGGGTATCACGCCGGAATGATTTCCTGCAAAGATGACCGGTCCCTGCAATGGTATCCTTTCATGGCACCTGCTTTCCACCCTGAAGTAGTAGGAATATAAAAAATATGTCAAGCAATAGCCCAGGACAGCCGTCTCCTTCTCGTAACCATAAGGATCATATCCAAAGCCGGTATCTCTGATGGGAAGCTTCTCCAACCTTTCCACGATATCAGGAGGCAGCAATTTCTTTGCAATACGCCACGCCAATTCGCGTTGTGCCTTGTTCATTCTTTCACTCGTCCTTCTTTTTTTTTACCAGTACTCCCTTGCCAATATTCCAATTACAAGAAAACAGAGGTCATGGTCAACAAGAGATGGAAATGGTATTGCAGTGTTCGATGTGTACTTGATTTTTTTGACCGGATCGGATTGTGTCCCGGATCAAAGGAAGTGGTTGTCGATATGTTTGTCGTGGGAATAGATGAAAACGGTTATGGCCCCTTGATAGGGCCGCTTGTAGCGACTGCAGCAGCATTTGAGGTGCCGGATTACGAGCCTGAAAAGATGGCGGCAGCCTTGTCTCAAGGCACAAGGGTTGCGGACAGCAAGTCGTTTCTGTCTCATTCAAACATGGAAAAAGGTGAAATAACCACCCTGGCGTACCTGGCTTGTTCGGACCAAGGAGCGCCGGATAATTACGCCTCTTTGCTCGAAAACCTCCTTGTGCCCTCTCCCGTCGATGGACCGGCCTGTCCAAAACCTGCCCGGGAAATGTGCTTCGGCGGCATTGAAGGGCTTCCGATCTTTTCAAAACCGGAGGATGTGGAAAAGGCTGCTTCAACACTGCCCAACCTGCTTGCTTCACATAATATACGATTCGTGGGAGCTCGCTGTGTAATGCTGTGCGCCGGCAACTTCAACATCCTTTACAAGGCTATAAGCGGCAAGGCCCTGCTGGACCTGTTTCTCTTCGAACTGTTGATAACCGGGATGAGTACCGTTCTTCAAAGCGAGGCCCTGTACCTGTGCGGCAAGGTTTCGGGCATGAAGAGATATTCCGACAGGTTTGTGCTACTGGGCGCCGGAATCGAAACCAAGGGAATCGAAGCCATGATCGAAGAACCGGCCCTGTCCGAATACAAAATCCAAGGCATTGGAACCGTGCGTTTCGTGAGGTCGGGTGATTCCATTCATCCTCCGACAAGTCTTGCATCCGTAATTGGGAAATACTTGAGAGAACTCTCGATGAGTGCAATCAATGGGTTCCTGAAAAGGCAGTTCGGAATCGAGGATGGAATCAGCGGATACAGGGACAAGAAAACAAAAGAGGCTGTGGCACGCGTACTTCCGGGTATCGAGGTCGTGGGCATTCCAAGGCATTGCTTGTTGCGCGATGCCTGATTGCCAGCCTGTCTAGTCGAAAAGATCAGTTTCCAAACTGTTTCAATACTGATTCTATCCTGGAAATCCCCTTTAAAAATGCATCGACCACTTGCGGGTCGAAGTGCCTGCCCCTTTCTTCCTTTACAATGGACACTACCTTTGTAAAAGGCATGGCTTCCTTGTAGCACCTCTTGCTGGACAATGCATCGAAAACGTCGGCCAGGGCCACTATTCTGCCGAACAATGGTATTTCTTCACCCTTTAGGCCGTTTGGATAACCTGTTCCATCAAATTTTTCGTGATGTGTGCCTGCGACGGATTCGGACACCTTCAGCACATTCGATTCGGATTGTGAAAGAAGCTTTGCGCCGATCGAGGCGTGGGTTTCCATTACTTCCCGTTCTTCCTTGGTCAATCTTCCGGGCTTCAATAGGATTGCATCCGGGATGCCGATCTTGCCGACATCGTGCATCGGGCTCGAATAACGGATGAGTTCGATTTCCGACTTATTCAAACCCATTTCTTCGGCTACTATCGAAGAATACCTGCTCATTCTCTTGAGATGCAGCGCAGTATCCGGGTCCCTGTACTCTGCTGCTGCGGCCAGCCTGAAAATCGTATCAAGGTGAGCGTTCTTTATCTGGGCGGTCAACCTGGCGTTGTTGATTGCAACTGCAGCCTGAGATGCCAGGGACAGGACGAGGTCCTCTGTCTGTGAGTCAAAGGCAATGGCTTCGTTCTTTTCGTTCATCGAGTTTATCAATTGGAGCACGCCGATGATTTCGTCTCGATGATCCTTCATGGGAACGGCCAATATCGACTTGGTCCTGTAGCCGAGATTTTCATCAACCTGCCTAGAATGTTTGTACGGCACGTCGCCAGGCATGTTGTACGCATCGTGGATGTTAACCGTTTCACCTGTCATGGCTACGTAACCCGCAATGCTCGTCTTGCTCATTTTTACGGTCTGCCGTCCCAGGTTTATTTCATTCTGCGAATGATGGGCCCGCTTTTTCAGTGTATCGTTCTGACTCACCATAAAGCGCAGCCTGTCTTCCTCGACTATGTACAGGCTGCCGGCATCAGCCAGTGTGAAACGCCTGGCCTCTTTCAATATCATCTCCAGGAGAGTTGACAGGTCATGAACGCTCGTCAGTGCTATGCCGATACGATTCAGGCGTAAGAGTTGTTCGCGAAAGGCACCTGTGTTGCTGTTCTCCAACTTACCTCCAATTTTAAAAAAACAATATACTACTCAATCGAGGCTGAACAATGTTATTGAAAATATCAATTCGGCAAATCGACCATCAAAGGAATTTCCCTACTCGCAACAGGGATGGCCGAGCTCCCTGGACACCATTTCGATAACTTCGGCCAACGACATGCCGTCGAGGTATTCGGCGATGCGCCTTTCCAAGTCGCTCCACAATGGAAGCAATGTCTGGTCCTGTTTTTTTGCACAGCCCCCGGGCCTTCTCTTACACGGAATTTCGAATATCTTGCCTTCCAACGCCCTTATCACGTCTCCTACCCCGACATCCTCGGGTTTCCTGGAAAGCTTGTAACCTCCCTGAACCCCCCTGGTGGAACGGACTATTCCGGCCCTGCGAAGTCGCAGCAGGAGTTGTTCAACATAATCTCTTGATAAGTCCTCTTCCCCGGCCAATGTACTCACCGAGATGGGCTTATCTCCCTTGTTTGCAGCAAGCCTTGCGAGGCACCTCAAGCCATACTCTCCCTGCGTGGTTACCCTCATGTTATCTCCTCTGGAATCTCCCCTCTCAACCCAAATAAGTTTTCACCGAATTATGATATTATTATAAACAAATATTTCAACCTAAAAGTCTTGCAGGGTGATGCTTGAAATTTTTCAGGTTCTTTCGGCAATTCTGAATTTCAGACAATCTTGTGAAAAATACGGCCTTGCCGGGATTGTGCAACCCGCCTTGAACATGGCATAGTCTGGGCTGCAATCGGAGGCGCCATGCGAGTCTTGCTGGTAAAACCGCCTGGTACAAGCGACAGTGTTCAGCCACCACTGGGGCTTGCCTACATTGCAGCCGTACTGTCCGCCGACGGTCATGAAGTGGCCGTCCTTGACGGCCTGCTGGAAAACATGGACAAACGATCGTTCCAGGAACGTCTGTGGTCATTGCAACCCGGCCTTGTGGGATTCCAGTGCCTTTCACATGACATTGCCTCTGTAAAGCAACTTGCCGAATCAACCAGGAATTATTCAGGCGATTGCAAGGTGGTCGTAGGAGGGCCGCATCCAACCTGCACCAAGCATGGGGGCCTCGACTACTTCGGCGACCTTGTCGATTACGCCTTCCGCGGAGAGGCCGAGCCTGGGTTTCCCATGCTTATAAAAATCCTGGAATCCGGAAATGAACAAGGTCGCGATCTTCGCACTGTTCCCGGGCTGGCCTACAGGGAAGGCGGCGCGGTCAGGGTCAATGCAGTGCATAGGCCTGACTTGAAAGATCTTCCCCTGCCGAGATGGGACCTGTTGAAACCGGAAACCTACCCTCCTTCACCGAATGCCGCCTTTTTCCAGAAATGGCCCACGGCTCCGATAATAACATCGCGTGGTTGTAACCATCATTGTTCTTTTTGCGCTGCTTCAATAATTTCCGGATCAAAGGTAAGATATCGCCCAATCGAAAGCGTATTGGAAGAGATCGGCGTATTAAGAGAACGGGGCATCCAAGAAATACACATTGAAGACGATTCGTTCACCAGTGATCGGAATTATGTGGAAACGTTCTGCGATGCAATATCGTCAACATTTCCAGATCTTGCATGGGCATGCCCGAACGGTGTCAGAATAGACACGCTTGACCTGGAACTTCTAAAGCTCATGAAAAAGAGCGGGTGCCACGAAGTTTCACTCGGTGTAGAATCAGGTTCGCAAAGGATCCTGGACCGGGTTGGAAAAGGACAGACCCTCGGGGAGGTAAGAGCAGCGGTCGAAAAGATAAACAAGGCAGGAATGGTTGCAATCGGATTTTTCATTATAGGATTTCCGGGCGAATCCATAGAGGAGGCGGAAGAGACAATCAGGTTTTCCCTGTCTCTACCCCTTAGAAGAGCCAACTTCATGTTGTTTCGTCCTTTGCCCGGAACAGGATCATGGGTACAAGCCGGCAAGCCTTTGCCGGATACATTGCCCCCTTCTTTCGCCGAGGTATCATACGTTCCGGCCGGATGGTCGGCCCGGGGATTGAAAAAGATGCAGAGAAAAGCCTTCCTGAAATTCTACATGAGGCCTGGTGCGGCATTGCACCTGGTTACCGACATCCGTTCGCCGGGCCATTTTCTTTGGATTGCAAAGAGAATCTTCAGATGGATGATTTCGACAGGACAAAAAGGTTCGCAATCGTGAAAAGACATTCGCCTCGCATACGCAATTCGGGATTGGTGAAGAAAGAAGTTGTTCTGCTTTTGAACCCACCTGCGAGATTCCCTGTCTTAAGGGACTACTATTGTTCCACCAGGTCCAAGGCAGGTTACCTTTGGCACCCGATCGACCTGCTTGCGCTGTCGGGCGTCCTTGGTGACATCTTCAATGTTGCAATCCTGGACTGTGTGGCACTCGGGCTGGATCCGGCCCAATCCGTGCGGAGAATCGCATCGATAGCTCCCGGTGCGGTCATAATGCTTGTTTCAGGTATTACATTGGTTGAAGACCTGGCATTTGCAAGGATGATAAAGAGGAATGTAAAACCGAAGAAAATCCTTGTGCTCGGCGAACCCGTGCTGTCCAGGGCAAGGCAGCTTATCGAGGCGGAAACTTGCCTGGACGGCGCTCTCTTCGATTTCCTGGGCCTTGATGCAATAGCTATATTGAAAGACAGATTTCATGACGTACGAAATGCGGCATACCGTGCAGGCAGGGACATTTTATTAAGGAGAAAAAGGCCGGATTCATTTTTCAGCCTTGGCAGGATTCGTCACGATCTGCTGGATCAAGGCATGTACAGGTTGCCCCCGTTGATGACCCCGCCTTTTGCAAGCGTTCTTTGTTCGTTCGGTTGCCCTTATTCATGCGCATATTGCAACAGCGGCAGAAATAGCCTTGGTTATGCAATCAGGGACAAGGATGATTTGGCAAGGGAACTGGAGGACATCAAGAAAAACGGTATCAGCAAGGTGTTCTTCAGGGACATGAATTTCCCGGCCGATGGACAGGCAGGTCAATTGCTCGAGGTGATACGTTCAAAGGGACCTTTCAAATGGACCTGCTATGCAAGGCCGGACAAGGTGAGCGAAGATCTCTTGATGGAGATGGCTGCTTCGGGTTGCAAGCTGGTACAATTCGGAGTGGAATCCAAGAGCCCGGAATTACTGGGCAGGCTTGACCGGTTCCTTGGTCCAAGAAGTATCGAGACGGCATTCGAAGCTGTAAAAAAGGCAGGCATGGAGGCCGGGGCGCATTTCGTGCTCGGTCTTCCCGGCCAGAGTGAACAAGAAGTAATCGAGACACTGAAATGGGCCCAATCCCTTGACCCGGCCTATGTATCATTCAATCTGTTCCAATACCGCTCAGGCTCGAAACTCGACAGGCTTGATGAACATGCTTACCCTTCCAATAATAAAGGGTCTTCAAGGGGACGGGTTCCTTTGAAGAGGCTGATGACCTTGAAAAAAAGGGCTTATGCAAATATCTACTTGCGGCCCGGTTACATCTTCAAGAGAATTTCGAAAGCCGGGTCCATTCAGGAAGTTGCAGAGCTGTCAAGGGCTGCTTTGTTCCTGCTTGGAGGATTGATGAAAGAACGGATGAATAACTGAAAATGGCGCAAGTGGTCTTGATGCAACCGTCTGTTGGAGACATGGATGAGCTCCGTGACGCCCCTCATCTGCCACTTGGCCTTCTTGCAACGGCTGGAAATGCCGTGGAACGATGGGAAACAGTTCTTGTCGATCAGAGATTGGACGGAAATTGGAAAGAAAGCCTTGAAAAAGCAATAGGCACGGACACCTTGTGCACGGCAATCACCTGCATGAGCGGTCCCCAGGTGCGATTTGCTCTGGAAATGGCCAAAGAGGTCAAGCAATTGACCGACGCTCCCGTAATATGGGGCGGCATGCATCCCAGCCTCATGCCCGGCCAGGTCCTGGCAAGCAGTCTTGCAGACATTGTTGTGCGGGGAGAAGGGGAGATTACTTTTTACGAGCTGTTGAAAGTCCTGGAAAAGAAGCGATCACTCGAAGGCATACTTTCAGTGAGTTTCAAGGATGGGGGAGGCGCTATTCGTCACAACGAGTCGAGGCCGCTTGCAAACGACCTGGCAGGATTGCCCGAACCTGCCTGGAACCTGGTGGACCTGGACTTGTACCGGCCGGGTTTCCTGGATCGCAGGTCCTTGAACATAGAACTTTCCAGGGGATGTACCAGGAAATGCGCCTATTGCTACAACCATGCATTGTCCAGGTCCAAGTTACGTACGCTTTTGCCTGAAGCAGCGGCAAAGAGGCTGTTTGATCTCCATGACCAAAGAGGTGTCGACTCGTTTTACGTTGTAGATGACAACCTTTTTTTAAACAAGGGAATGGCCCTGGGCTTTGCGCAGATACTTAAGGAATGCAAGCGGGATATTAGGTGGCAGAGCCAGGGCATGGACATTCGTACAATTTTATCATTGAAACATACGGAACTGGAACTGCTGGTCGAAAGCGGGCTGAACAGGATTTCCGTTGGCGCCGACTCGGGTTCGCAGCGTATCCTTAAAATACTGCGAAAGGCGTACACCGTGGAAGAAGTGCTGGAGGCAAACAGGAAGCTGGCCCGTTTTCCGATAATCGTTTATTATTCTTTCCTATCCGGTATTCCGGGAGAAAGCGAGGAGGACCTGGAGCGTACGCTGGACCTAATGCTGGAACTCACGGACCAAAACAGCCTGGCAAGGACATCCCCTGTATACAACTACTTTCCGTTGCCCGGCACCGAGCTATGGCAAAGGCTCATTGCCGAGTACGGTTTCAGGCCGCCGGCCACGCTCGATGAATGGGCATCAGTGGACTATGCATGCACCAACGTGGATTACCTGTCCGGCCCCATGAAGAAAAAACTTGGTCTTGGTTACTTTCCGACATTGTTCCTGGACAGAAAATTCGACGAGTACGGCGCTCCATCCTGGATCAAGCTGGTGGCTGATTTTTACAGACCCGTTGCACGTTTCAGGGTGAAACACAAGTTTTTCAGGTTTCCCGTGGAAACAGTACTCGGCAAGATCCTCCGTACAAGGTGGTCCACATGAAGGAAAGCGCTATAATGCCGTTCACCGACATCAAGAGGCTGGCAGGCAAACATATCAGGTACATGTACAAGTGGCCCCTGCTCCTTCCAAGAGTGGCTGCAAACTATGCAGAGCTGCTGCTGCTCAAGAGACCGAGATTGCGGGCCGTGGAATTTGCCGTGACCTATAGGTGCAATGCCGCCTGCAAGCATTGCTCGGCCGTCGGGCTAGAAGACAAGAGTCGCAAAGAGCTCGGGGCTGGAGAAATAATCCGGATAGCCGCAGAGGCGAGGAAACTCGGGGCGCTCAATATCAATTACACCGGGGGAGAGGCGCTGTTGAGAGATGATTTGGAGGAAATCATAGCAGCCAGCAGGCCGGAGAGCACTGTTGTCTCTGTTGCAACGAACGGCAAGCTTTTTACTGCAAAGAGGGCCGAAGGCCTTGCCAGGGCCGGTCTTAAAATAGTGTCCATAAGCCTGGATTCCAGGGTTCCGAGTGAGCACGATGATTTCAGAGGGACAAGAGGCATGTTCAGGGCGGCCCTGCAGGCAGTGGAAATTGCAAAGGGGTTTGGAATAGAGCCGTTCCTTTGTACCACCGTAACTTCGAAGAGCATCAATAATGGGGGTACAAGGGCCTTGATCGATCTTGCAGATCGCCTGGATGTCACGATTACCCTGCAAACCGCTTGCCCGGTAGGTAATTGGGCCGAAGAAAACGAGCAGCTCCTGGCTCCTCGGGACCGGGGTATATTTTACAAGTTGACCAGGTTGCCTCATGTTAGGTGGGAAGGGATATCCAACTACTTGAAGGAGGGGTGCCCTGCAGCGGTGGAGAAACTTGCAATAACACCTTACGGAGAGGTAATGCCCTGCGTTTTCTTTCATGTTTCATACGGCAACCTTAGGGAAGAATCCCTTCAAAGCATATGGACGAGGATGCTCCAAAAAGGGCCCTTTTACAAAATAAGAAAAGGATGCCCTGTAGCGGAAGATCCGGATTTCAGGGAAAAATGGCTTCCTCCCGGCAGGGATTCGATTCACAAACCTGTGCCCATAGACGAGCTTGAGGCATTTGACGATTAGCAGGGAACAAAGAAAGTGTACTGCTTTAAAAGCAGTTGTCGATAGTAAAATCCGGAAACAGGCAAGCAAGAGGAGGGCCCAATAAGGTGCACCGACCAAGAAGGCAAAGCTCGGGTACTTTCAGGAGACGGTACGTAACCACGTGCTTAAAAGGCAAAACCGGAAACAGACATCATTATGAAAAGCCGTCCTAAATAAAGCAGGCTCCATGCAGTCCCGGTGCTATCCCGCCACTACCGGCCACCCGTTGGAAATGCCATTTCATCACAACGCCAACATCCCTGCTCCAGCAGGTCCCTGTCAGGATCGATGTTCTTGTCACAAAGCCATCCGTTTCCATTCTTGTCTTTGAAGAATTTCAACGGCCTTGCAGGTTTGTGAGTATCGGTCGTAGCTTCCAGCCTTTCATCTTCACTCATGGTTTCCTCCTCCTTTTTCCAAGAGCAGCAAAGCTGCTTTGTTACCTATTCCAGGAAAAGCAGGAAATATGCCAATCAGCGCTTCATAGAAGAACTAACCGTTATTACAATGATTTATAGCATAAAAAATAACACATGCACTGAAGTCCAATCTTGTTTTGAATTTTTCGGGTCGCAATAATAAGACCCTTCCCGGTGATCTTGTCGCTATTTTGCAACTAGTTCTTTGACCCGTCAATCAGCATTGGTCTTCAATGTGGAGAGATCGATTCCCAATCGCTTCACTTTTCTGAAAAAAGTAGACTTGTGCATTCCAAGCAGCCTGGCTGCTTCGAGCCGGCTGTTGTTGCTTTTCTTGAGTGCGTCGAGAATAACCTTTCGCTCGCAATCAGACAGGCTTTCAGCTTTTTCCGCGGCCCCGGATTGGGCCAAGAGTTTTTCCGGAATATGTTTCAGGCCGATATATGCACTTGAACTAAGCACATAGCCATGCTCAATGATGTTTTCCAGTTCCCTCACGTTTCCCGGGTATTGGTAGCTCATGATCAACTTCATGGCCTTGGGGCTCACTCCCTCGATGAACTTGTCATGCATGACATTGAGCTTTCCAATAAAGTGCCTGACCAATAAGGGAATGTCTTCTATACGTTCTCTCAATGGAGGAATATCCAACCTGATCACATTGATTCGATAAAAGAGATCTCTTCTGAAGGAGCCTTCACCTACCATGGTTTCGAGGTTCCTGTTGGTAGCCGATACTATCCTGGCATTTGTTTTTTCGAAACTATCCGAACCCAGGGGTTCGTATATCTTCTCCTGGAGCACCCTCAACAGCTTTGCCTGGGTGGTTTGAGGCAAGTCGCCGATTTCGTCCAGGAAAAGTGTCCCATCCTGGGCCCGTGCGAAACGTCCCTTGTGAGTCTTGACAGCACCTGTGAACGCACCTTTTTCATGGCCGAAGAGTTCCGAGTCAATCAAGGTATCCGGATAATTGGCGCAGTTGAAAGCAATAAAAGGACCGTTCTTTCGTTTGCTCAAATTGTGTATGGCCCTTGCAAAAAGCTCCTTGCCTGTCCCGCTTTCTCCGCACAACAGCACATTGCTCCCACTCTCCGCTACAGTAGGCAGGATGTCGAGCAGCCTCCTCATCTGGACGCTCTTGCCGATGATGTCCTCGAAGCTGTACTTAAGATCCACTTCTTTACGCAGTATTTGAATCTGGCGTAGATCCCGGAACGTCTCCACGCCGCCGATAACCGCACCCTGCCTATCCTTGAAAAGAGCAGTAGATATACTTACAGGCACGGCAGTTCGTTCCTTGGATGTCAGTTGAACCACCAGTCCTGTCACAGGTCGGCCTGTATCCATGGTATATCGCATTGCGCATGCATCCGGACAAATATTGGATTGGAGTACTTTGTAGCACTGTTTTCCCATGACTTCATCTCTTGCGTAGCCCGTTATTTCCGATGCAGCACGGTTAAAACAGGTTATCCGCCAATCCTTGTCGATCGTAAAAACGCCATCCGTTATACTTGCCAACACTGCTTCGAATCGTTCCGGTGATGGTTCCTTTAGAAACCCTTGTATATTTTTTTTGGGATCATCATGGTTTCCAGGCATACCCAACCCTTTTAATCAAATATATATTCTGAAAAATTGCGTCCGTCAAGCCGGTTGCATTTTTGCGACTCTTGAAATCATTTTAGCCGGTTCGTAAAAAAGAGGCTCAACCGGAGCCTGAGTTGACCGGCCTTGCTTTGATGTGCGATCTTGCAAAACCGGCGGATCAATGAGCGGTCGGCCTAATCGTATTGGAGGGAAATGATGAGCCGAGAAAAACCGACAGCCAATGCACCCAGACTGGCTGGTAATTCGTTGAAAGTTGTTGCTGGAGTGGTGGATACAAGACTCTTGGGCGATATAATATTGTCGACCATGCTCGAGCAGGCAGGTGTCAATTGGCTGCGTGACATGTTTCCAAAAGCACCACTTCCTGTAAAGTCACAGATCATGCTCGGCAAAAACGACCAAGGTGGTCTTTCGGCTAGGCCCGGGGCAGAACAACTATGTTCCAAGGTCAGCAGCACCATTTCAGGGAAGAGCAGTAAAAAACCAAAGTTTTCCATGATATCCGATATTGTTTCAGCCTATAGGAACGGCATAACCGGCCCGGTGGACCTTGCCCAAAGGCTTATCGAAAATTTGAAGAAAGCCGATTCCATGGAGCCCGTACTGGGAGCTGTCACGTCTTGGAAAGAAACAGACATCCTGGCCCAGGCTTCCGCTTCTGCAGAGAGACTGAAGGCAGGAAGGCCAAGGTCCGTGCTCGATGGTGTTCCCCTGGTGGTAAAGGAAGAGCTTGATGTTGCCGGTTTTCCGACCACTGTCGGCACGTCCTTTCTCGGTAAAGAACCTGCTCTCGAGGATGCCGTGACCGTAGCAAGGCTTCGGCGGGCAGGCGCTGTCATCCTTGGAAAATCCAATATGCATGAAATAGGAATGGGAGTGACCGGACTGAACCCGCACCACAAATCCGCCAGAAATCCTTATGATGTTTCACGGGCCACCGGTGGTTCATCGAGCGGGTCCGCATCTGCGGTTGCATCCGGTCTTTGCCCGGTCGCCATCGGCGCTGATGGAGGGGGCTCCATCAGGATACCTTCCGCCCTTTGCGGCGTAGTCGGGCTAAAGCCTACTTTTGGAAGAGTGAGCGAGAAAGGTGCGGCGCCCTTGTGTTGGAGCGTTGCGCACATAGGACCGCTTGCATGGAATACGATTGACGCGGCTTGTGTGTACGCGGCGATTGCTGGCCCTGATCCGGGTGATCCCAACAGCATGGAACAACCCGCTCCTTCCTTGTCACGATTATTATCAGGTATCGGAATATCCAGAGTAAGGCTCGGCCTGTGTTCTTCCTGGCTCGACAGGAGTTCCAATGATGTACGAATGCGATGCGAAGAAACCATACAAGCCTTGGCAAACCAGGGAGCCGACATAGTTCAGATCGATGAACCGGTTGACCTCGACCTGGTATTGACAACGCACCTCGTCACCATTGTTTCCGAAATGGCTGCGGCCCATGCCCAGTACTATAATGAGCACAAGGCTGATTATTCCCCGGAAACCAGACTTAATCTGGCATTGGCCCGGAGACTCACTGCCGTGGATTACATTCAGGCCCAACGCCACAGGGTTGAAATATCCAGGGCCGTCATGTCTTTGTTTGATGAAATCGACGCTTTATTGATGCCGTCAACCGCCATTACCGCTCCAAGGCTTGCAAGAGATTCGCTAAAGACCGGGGAATCCAACCTGGACGTTACCAAGGAGATAATGAAGTTCTCTCCCCTGGCCAATCTCACAGGTCTTCCCGCCATAAGCTTTCCTGCAGGATATGATGTCAATTCCATGCCAATAGGCCTGCAGGCAATCGGAAAACCCTGGTCAGAGGACTTGCTGCTCACCATTGCAATGGAAGCTGAAAAAGTTCAAAAAAGACGCCTTCCAGGGGTACGCTTCAATCTCCTGTAGAGAGCCGCTTGCCGAAAAGCAGCCGGACGGCAAACGGCGCCGTGGTCTTGGCGGCCAATATGTGTCCCTTGGGACCCCAGTGGTCCAGGTCACCTGCATGCTCCGGCCCCAGGGTGAGATCCAATTTCGGATCATCGAACACAGGTCGCAGATCAAGTACGCTTGCCCCTGCGTTGCTGAACAATCTCTTCATGCGGTCCAACCTCAAATCGTCCGCGCTGCATCGAAGCCTGAAACGATCCGGGTTCCATGAAGGACCAAGCCTGCATTTTCCATACGTGGCGCTGGGCGCCAAAATGACACCGAAAGGTATTTGGGCCAGGGATGAAGCTTTTACTTCGCTCTCTATAAGATCGCTTAATTCCCTTTCACTCCGGTCCGTGGGAATATCATCGGCCGGCATGACCTGAAGCCACAATGACAGTGCCCGCCAGCGGACTTCCTGGTAAAGGTAAGAATTGGATTCCAGAAAAGATCGCACATTTTCCGGCAACCAGGACATAGGCCCGAATTTTTTACCTTCCTTTGTAACCATGGCCGCGTAACCATCCGTGTCTTCCCTGTTGCCCGGACTGGTGAGAAATGTCCTGCCGTCGTCATTTACGAAATGCAAGGCCAAGATCAGGTCAGGCTTACGGGGAACCGCAACCTTTTTCATCACAGATGAAATTTCAGGCAGGTCAAAGGCCCCGACACAAAAGCTGAATACTTTTATCTTGGTTACGGCATGCGTCTTTTCGCCGGACAGGGTAAAGCCCGACAGAGCTTGCTCCAATCTTGCGGGAAAGGTCTTTTCGTAAGGCAGTGAATAACCGGCGCAGACAGAGTCGCCCAATACAAAGATCCTGATAAGGCCTCTCGCCGGAGGCAATGGGTCTGGCCCGGGGAATCCGAGAGAGTTTGTCCTCGGCATGCAAATGGAACAATTCGGCTTATGAATATAGGCTGGTTCTATATCCGGCCTTTCCCTGAAACCCAGGATGCGCATGGCTCGCTTTTGGGCAGGCATGTCATATGCCACTCTTAAAACAGCCTCGGCTGTAAAGAGCCCGGTTACAAGACCCAGCAAGATGAGGAAAAAGACTGTTGCGCCTTTCTTGATGATCTTCAATCGGCACCTTTATCTTCAAACTTTTCCAACAAGTGCCTGAATCGTCTAGTTATCGCAAAGCCAGGTAATGATCATGGTATGGCAACCTGCATCGGTCCAGTACCCCCCGTTGTCATAGTTTACCCTGTCCACTTCATAACCTCTGACTGTTACCTTGTCCCACAGCTCGAGCCTGCGTATCCATGTCTCTACTGTATCCGAAAACGGGATGGCATGCACGTTTATGAAAAGATCGTCCTGAGATCCGACGCAGGCCTGGCCTTTCCAGTATGCAGTGTGCCCGTTTTGTCCCACCTCGCAATCCGGATCCGCCTTGGATCCGCTGGTTACCAGCACATCTCCTATCATCGGGGGCTGGTCGTCATAGAACCAAAACGATCGCACCACACCGGGGTATGAAGAAATCGCATCCGCAGGCGTGTCACCTTCGAGCAAGATGGTGTATCCATCACCCCTGAGCACTGGTTCCGGATCAGATGGAAATCCATCGGAACAAAGAGGCCTTGCCCTGTCAGCCTCACCTTTTAACGGCAGATCCATTGATCCGGATTCAAGGTCCAAGGTCACCATGCCTTGGTGTGTTCCTGGTTGCGGCGGAACATAATGCACGTTGAACTTTACCGAATCACCGACTTTCAGAGATGCAGAATGAGAAGGAATTACATCGGTAATTGAAAAAGAACCATCGCCATCATCTGTTACGCCGACCTTTTCAAGCATCCTGTCCTTACCAGGATCCACGTTGAAACATTCGACAGGATCCTCGTACACAAAGTCAACAACCGCTTTGCCGAAATCTATTGCACCCGGAACACATCGCAACGGATCATCACAAGCTCCACGGACAACCAGAGGAATTTTTACCACCCCGGGAGCCGGCCGCAGTACCAGGTTGAGAAACGCCACGGCATGACAAGCACATCCGGCTTCAACCGAATCATCAGGCTTGAAACTCAGGGTAAGAGTTGTTGAACCGCCGGGCGGAACATTCTTCCTGGGTATTTCATCCACCAGTTCAAAAGCTCCGCAGGCGGTATCAAGGTTGTTCAAGGTGGCTTGTGTCAGCCATGCATCCCTGCCGCCTGTATTGGACAGCGTCAATTTTGCCTGGATGGCGCCGTTACCGGGCTCTATGTCTCCCAGGTCAATATACTCGGGTGAGACGGTCACGAACCCGTCCGAGGCCGTATCACCTGAGCCGCAAGCGGGCATGCTCGCCCACAGGATACATAAAAGAAGAAAAATCAACTTATTTTTAAAAACCCTCAATACGCACCCCGCAATTATTGCAGATCCGGCCGTGCTTCAATGGTACGGCATACCTTTTTCTCGATCAAGCAATACTGAAAAAAATCTTGCAAGCAAATCGATTCAACCATGAAGCAAAATACGTACAAACAAACAACATGAATTTTTCTGATGTATTGCCTTGACAGTAGATGTATGGTAATGTAATTTAATATCAAATTGCGAAGCATGGGGGTTCTCATGTCTGATAATGAGGACAAAAAAAAGCAGGAAGAACTTATGAGAACCATGGCCCTTTTAAAGGTGGCCTTTGATATGAAACATAAGAAATATCATGGATTTGAATACTTGGTGGACTCGGCTTTGAAAGATTTGCACATCGATCCCCTGGACTTCGCTAAATTTACTCAAGAAAACCGGGAGCCGCTGGAGCAAACCGTCAAGAAACACGGATACAACCAAGACGATAAGTAGGACCGTACCACCATCAAGGCTCGAAGGGTTTTACCAAGCCGGACGATCAAATAAACAAGGGAGCGATTACCAGCAGGATGTTTCCCATGAGATCTTAATCTTGCTTCCCTATCTTCGGGTGTGTTACTTATTGCTGCGTAATGAAAAAGCATGGATATCGGCTATTAAGTAAATTATTCATACTGGTGTGGTCTTTTGTCTTGCTGGGATCTTTTTCGTCCTTTGGTAAGGGCTTTGGCAAGGGAGGTGGAGCCAGCAGGTTCCGGGAAGCCCTGGCAGACGTACTTTGCAGTGTGGACTTGTTGGACGTGCGCGTTGGTGCGGTCGTCATTGACCTGGAAACAGGGCGTTTGCTTTTCGGCCATAACCAGGATGAGCTGTTTAACCCGGCTTCCGTGAGCAAGTTGTTTACAGTAGCAGCTGCTCTGGACATCCTTCGACCGGAATACAAGTTTCCGACCATATTCAAGTCCGTGAGCAAGCCGGATAAGGACGGTGTGTTGCATGGCAACCTCTATGTTATCGGAAGAGGTGATCCAAGTCTTGTAAGCGAAAGCATGTATACCATGGTCAGATCTTTGAGGGAAATAGGCTTGAAGCGAGTCACCGGGAGGCTCATTGTCGATGAATCCTATTTCGACGAAGTAAAGGAGAACACGGGTTGGAATTGCGACGATTCGTCCGCCGCTTACAGGGCAAGGGCCGGGGCGTTCAGCTTGAACTTCAATTCCATTAGAATGATGGTGAGGCCCGGAGCAAGGCCCGGCCTATTGGCACAGGTTGTGGTCAGTCCGGATTGCTCATACGTGAAGCTGGAAAATCATGTTACCACGAGTAGGCGGAGGACCTGGATAAAATATTCAAGCCATGATGATGGCAAAAAGACAGTGATCCAGCTCAAAGGCAGGATTTATTACCGTTCAGGTCCGAGAAGGATCTATGCGCGAGTGATGGATCCGGCTGCGTATGCAGGAAGTGTACTGGCTGAAATGATGAACCGCCAGGGGATTCGAATAAAGAGGAATCCTCTTGTGCGACCCGTTCCAAATGATGCGAACAATACCATACTCGTAGTAAATTCACCCCCCCTGGGGCAATTGGTGCGTAACTTGTTCAAGAAATCAAACAACTTCCAGGCCGAGCAACTCCTGAAAGTGCTGGGCGCTCACAGCGCAGGCGCGCCGGGCACATGGGAAAACGGCATGCGTGCCGTACAAGGCTTCCTTGCCGGAATAGGCATAAGGCCGGGCTCCTATAGGTACAGAAACGGGTCCGGTCTCGGGGATGCAAACCTGTTTACCCCGATGCAGATAACCAAGTTAATTAGGTGGGTGGTCTTGTCGAGCGGCATCAGTCCCGAGTTTCTTTCGGCATTGCCTATTGCGGCTGCAGATGGAACTATCAGGTCGAGGATGGCGGACACATCCGCCGATCGTAACGTAAGAGCAAAGACAGGCTCGTTGGAGAGTGTCAGTGCTCTTGCAGGAGTGGTGGGTGGTCCGGGCAGGGGAGGCTTGGTGTTTGCCATGATAATGAACGGCAGGCTGCGAGGCAGGATTAGGCAGATGTGGAAATTCCAGGATGCCTTTGCAGCAATTTTAGCACGAAAAAGTAATATCGGGACCGAGGAAAACAAGAAAAATAAAGACCATTCATCCGGTCACAACATGTTCACAGGGAATGTGGAACATGCCAACCATTGACTCCAGAGTCGTTGGCGATATTTTTACCTATATACCACTGGAGCATCGGGGTGACCGGCAAGGCTCGATGACGAAATAATATCCGCAGGTATTTCGAGGAAGAGCAATGCAACAAGGCGCTTCTAGGGCCGGCGTGATGCGGGAATTACTTTTGTAACGGCTCAAAATCCCGGCCTTTATTTTTTTTGGGGGCGGGTCAGGTTGATTTGCCTTAGTGAACAGGAAACCGGATTCGGTTATCAGGACCGTGCATGGTCCGAAACAATTACTTCTGCGGGTGCGCCAGTTCGAACACATACCTGGCAAGCTTTTCGGCTGTTATACCTACTTTTACGCCGTAGAGTTTTCTTGGTTTCAGCCAATTGGCTGAAACAGCCCTGGCATCTTTGATTGGGCCTTCCGGCATCTTTACCGGAGCCTTGCCGCAGAGTTTTTTCGCAATCTCCTTCAACTTGTTCATTCCGTTTTCGAAAGCCTTTTTCTTGAGTTCCTCTTCTTTCGGCTTATGTCTTGGAGCCTTTGCCTCACCCTGGACCAAGAGGATTTTCTTGGTCTTGTCATATCCATCGATCTTTTCCAATTTCGAAGGCAAAGCAGCGAAGAATGCCTGGAACCTGCATTCCCTTGCCTTTGCCATGGTTATCTTCTTTCTATCCTGCGGCACCCTCAGGGTTGCCACTTTGTCGTACCATTTTGCAGCTTCCATGAATTTTTTCTGCTTGTATAGATCTTTTCCCCTCTCGGTATACATGGTAGCCAAGCTGTCGTATGCATCACCCAAGTCCGGTTTTTTCTGAATCGCTTTTTTATACCATTTCTCGGCTTCAGCGTATTCCCCTTTTCCGTCAAGGGCCTTCGCCTTACCCAGGATTGCGGAGACATAGTTCGGATCTTTTGCAAGAGCCTTATCATAGCTCTTGATAGCCTGGTCGAACTTGCCGAATGCAGCAGCGGTATCGCCCGTGGACGTCAATTTTTCCGCAGTTTCACACCCGGCAAGGAAAGCAAACAATGCCAGTACAGTGATTGGAAAAAGGAATCTCTTGAACATCTCATTCCTCCTTTTGATAGAAGTATCAATCTTACCCAAACGCACTACTCCCTTGGATTCACACTTGTTCGAATGAGCTATACCTGTCATGCAATCAGGTGTCAAGGTTACAATAAATAAACGTGATAGCCGAATTAGAATGTCGGTTGTACTGCCGAATGAATATGTCAGTAGGAAGGGGATTCGTCCCATACGGGTTCGGGAACCTGCTGGTGAACCTGCTGGTGAGCTATTGGCAATACGGATACAAGGTGACGTGGGTATCCCCCGTGCCGCACCAATAGGCCCACTTTCCAGGCCCAGCATTATCGGTCAACTCGACCTTCTTGTCGGTATAGCATTCATCCGCGGCGATGCAGTCGTGGCCGGGGTTGGCATCATACCACGCGATGTACGTGTGGACGGTATCGCCCGCCTCCACGTGTCCGGTCACGGTGTAGTCCCCGCAAGAGGCCGTGTACAGACCCGCCGGATCGCCGCCCTGGTGATACAACTTGAGCTGTGGCAGGATATCCTGCTGCATCTGC
The DNA here is from genome assembly GCA_013152945.1 of Deltaproteobacteria bacterium. Taxonomy (GTDB): domain Bacteria; phylum Myxococcota_A; class JAADFL01; order JAADFL01; family JAADFL01; genus JAADFL01. The sequence continues at coordinate 25,542 of JAADFL010000078.1, forward strand.
AATATAAAGCCGGCGACCGCCGTGCCCGCGGGGCACCAGCAGAGTCCCCAGTCAGAGACCTCGGCATTGGTCACGATCTTGGCATTGCCGGACTCACACTTGAACTTCTGCAACTGTTGGTATTGGTCCCAGGCGTATTTTTCGCCACCGGTCACGCAGCAGACTGTATCGCAATCACCGGCCGGGTGAACGATTCCGCCGTTTGATTTGCACCGTAGTCGAATCATCGTCGAGCCCGTTCCGTTCTGTTCGCAGCAAACCGTGTCACACGCAGTTTCGTCCCAATCCACGATGGTGGCCGCGATTGTGCAAAGCTGTGCTTGTGTGGTCCCGTAATTGTCGTTGCCGTAATCGCAACACACAATGTCCGTGCATACTTCATCGGGCACGGGCGTACCGCCGCCCGTTTTGCAGACCGCCTTGATGACATTCCCCTTGTACACTTCGCCCGTATGGCAACAAGATTTGAAGCAATGGTCGTTGTCGGCGGCTTCGCCGCCCTGGGCCTGGCACTCCGACAGTGTCTCGATCCACTGGTACGTGTCGTCGGTCTTGTGACAGCACGTGTACGTTGGTTCACACTTTCCCCCGTTGCAGACCTGCTCGACCTGGTTCACGGGACACGTCCCGCAACTGCCGCCGCAGCCATCGTCCCCGCATTCCCTGCCGGTGCAATCAGGGGTACATTCATGTCCACAGGTCCCCTTATTGCACACTTGGTCCCCGGGGCAATTCCCGCAACTTCCCCCACACCCGTTATCGCCGCACTCCAGGTCCAGGGCCTTGCACGGGTCCTGTCCGCCCAGATTGTAGCACTCGTACTCGCTCAGGAACTCGGTCTTTTTGTCGTGCAGGCAGCAGACCCCAACACAAGCGGCCTGCGGTGCGTCCAGCGGCATGCCCGCGTCATCCTGGCATTCGCCCTCGGTCATTGTCTGGTAGTCGGCGGCGAGTTTGCAGCATACATCCATGCATAGATGCTTGTCTGCCCGGACCTCGCCCAAAATGCACTCATCTTCGGTCGACAGCTTGTATCCTGCGTCCGTCTTGCAGCACACCTTGTCGCAGAACTCCATGTCCAGGGTCTTGAACCCCAGGTCGGCGCAATAGCCCCGGGCCATCTTGTCGATGCCCCCACTAGCATCGCAACATGCGAGCTCGCACAGGGACTCGTCAGTCTGCATCTCTCCCTGCGCTGCGCATGCCCCCGCCGCGATCGTCACGTAATCGCTGCCCACCTTGCAGCACACGTCACCGCCCTCGCACTTGGACGCGTCTGGTTCCACCTGGCCAGTGACATGGCAATCGCCTTCGGACATCTTCTCGTAGGCGTCGCCCACCCTGCAGCATACATCCATGCACAGGGCCTTGTCCTGCTGAGGCTCGCCCTGATTGTCGTTGCATTCCTTGGCGCTCATGAATGCGTATCCACTGGCATCATTACAGCACACGTCGTCGCAGTACTTCATGTCGAGGGTCTTGTATCCAAGGTCGTTGCAATACCCCTTCGCCACCTTTTCAATCCCATTGCTGGTATCGCAACACACGGTTTCGCACTTCGTGTCGTCGAGCTCCACCTCCTGCCCCGCACCCTCACACTCCCAGGACTGGACGAAGCGGTAGTCGCCGGATTCCCCGCAGCACACGCGGCACTTGGAGGAATCCGCCTCCTTTCCTCCTTGGTCCTTGCATTCGCCCAGCCTAATCCCCTCGAAACCCCCGCCGATATTGCAGCACTTCATCACGCACAGGGAGGAATCAACAATCTCACCGCCCTTTGCGTCCTCGCAGATATCGGAAGGCAGGGATAAGTACTTTCCATCCGGCAGCTTGCAGCAATCGACGCACAGTGCGTCGTCCACCTCTTGGCCGTGAGTGCCAGCGCAGACCCCCCGCGGTACCCTGATATCGATTCCCAACTCGTCCTGGCAGCAAACCATGATGCAGTAGCTCTCCTCGACCTCCTTGCCGCTGTGGAGTTTGCAGTTTCCCACAGGAATCATCCCGTAGTCGTCATCGGCCAAGGCGCAGCAGACATTCTTACACAAACCCGCGTCCACCTTTTTCCCTTCTAGCTTCCGGCACTTTCCCATGTCCGGGAGGGTTATGAAAACCTCCCCGCTGTTTAATTCGTACTGGCAACAAAGCGGTTCACAATCAGAATCAGGGCTGACTTCCCCCCACTCGTGTCTGGCAAGGCAATCGTCGATGTCCAGGAACTCGTACTTGAAGAGGTCCGTTCGGCAGCACACCGTGCCTGGGACCCCTGCAGCACCTTTGGAAAAGTGCGTGACCGCAGCATCCACCGTCCCCTGACCGGAGTCCACCGAGGATTCCAGGGCATGAAAGGCGCCCTCCGCGTCGGTCCAGAACACGCGCAGAGCGTACCCGTACGACTCATGCGGAAGCCGGACGGGATGGTAGAAGAACCGTACGGTGGCCTGGACCGCGAACTCCAGGCCCTCCGGCTTGAACAGGTACACATCCGAGGCCAGTGTCAGCCCCTTTGGATGCTCGCCGGTGGCAGTGATGGTAAGAGTGGTGGGTACATCCAGGGCGCCCTTCGGCACAGTAAGTATCACTTTGCCCGGGATCGCCACCTTCCCTCCTTCCGGTCCGATCATCCCGGACGCGGTCACACCGCCCGATCCTCCCCCCCCGCATCCTGCTGTTACAGCGATGCCGACGATGAGTGCGATCCATCGTATCGCGGTTCCAAGTCCAACAACATTCATACCTGACTTGTCGTGCTCGCCAACCAGTTTCATGACACCGAATCCCTCCACACAGAAAATATAAACGTAACCGTTCACCCGGTCCCTAATAACCTATGTGATATCCTAACGAGTTGTATATCCTAGTCTATTAATGATACGCTCAATACCAGGGGTGTCAAGTGAATACGCAGCATTTCAGGGGCTCCGCCCCAAGGGACCGAATCAGCAGAGCACAGCATCGCAGCCGGGCCTCAGGCGGTCGCCGGGTGGCAGAGGCTTTTGTGCGGGAACTCATCTTGCATGACCATAAATACATTTCATGCCGGAGCACGAGAAAAAATGCACTCGGGAATCTACGGCCCTCTCATCAGCGCTAGCTATTAGTTGTTTCAGAGGATTGGCGAAGTAAGGCTGGGCCCCTGTCACGAAGCTCTCTTAACAGCTTATGCGACATTCCGCCGAAATCGCCGTTGGACATGAGTAGTAATATGTCACCCGGTTGAGCCAGTTTTCCAACCTCCCCGGCGGTTTCGTCCACGTCTTCAATTACTGCTGCATCAATGCCCTTTTTCCGAAGACGTTCGGCAAGCTCATGTACCTGTAAAAGACGGCTTTCGGGCAGATTCCTGGGGTTGTAGGGCTTGGCGATCCTGACGTGGTCGGCTTTGGACAGGCTTTCCAGGTATTCCTGTTGGTGTATGTTCGTCCGGGCCGTGTTGCTCCTGGGCTCGAAAATTGCCCACAGCTTGCCTCTGGAATGGCCTTCGCCTGAATAGAAAGATCTTACAGCCTCGATAGTGTGGGCAACAGCAGTCGGATGGTGGGCAAAATCGTCCACTAAAAAAACCTTGTTTTCACTGGTCAACAGTTCCTGTCGCCTTGCCACCCCGTGGAAGGAAGACAGAGTTCCCGCTCCCTCTTCGAGTGGAACCCCGAGGAAACGGGCCAGGCCAAGTGCTGCAAGGGCGTTCAATGCATTGTAACGACCGGGAATGTTCAGCTCGGCCTTGATATTTTTCCCGGTGCCCTTTTCGGCCACGGTAATCCTGCTCTTTCCCCTGCCGGTTTGAAAATCAACCAGGCGGATATCGCAGTCCGCATCTTCTCCATAACGCAAGGTCTTGCAAGGCGCCTTTCCGGCAACCCCGGCAGCACGCGAGGCCCCGCCCCAGAACAATAGTTGCCCCTCCTTTGGCATGCCAGCAGCCAGCTCGACAAATGATTTTTCAATGCTTTTCACGTCGGCATAGATGTCCGCATGGTCGAACTCCAGGCTGGTGATCACCGATACTTCGGGCCTGTAATGAACGAACTTGGGCCTCTTGTCGAAGAAAGCCGTATCATACTCGTCGCCTTCGAGCACAAAAATCCGGCCATGCCCGAGCTTGAAGGTGCTGTTGTAGTCTTTGAGTACGCCCCCTGCGAGAAAAGAAGGATCTTCTCCCAGTGTTATCAAGATGTGAGCCAATATCGAAGTGGTGGTCGTCTTGCCGTGTGTTCCGGTGACAACTGCTACCCGTTTGCCTTTGAGAAAGAATTTGTAAAGTGTCTCGGGCATGGAGAGGAATGGAATCTTGTCCATCCATAACTTGATTACCTCCGGATTTTCAGGTGTACATGCATTGCCTACAACGACCAGGTCGGGCCTTGGCTCCAGGTTGGATGCTTTGTAACCTTCCAGAACACGTATCTGCAGGTCATGGAGTATCTTGTTCATGGGCGGGTACAATGCTTGGTCACTTCCATAAACATCGTACCCCGCATGCTTGAGCAATCCGGCCAGGGAGCCCATGGCAGTGCCTCCGATTCCGATTAAATAGATGTGCTCCACCTTTTCGGGCAAGGCAGGTCTTTCGAGATTCCTCGGCGCCTGTTTGGGCAGAGTCATGCTGATTCTCCTCTTGTCATGGAACTCCCCGCTTTCCAGAGGGCATTGTGTATTTCGATCCTGGCCTTGGCCATACCCCGGTCCTTTCTGTCCGGGTGCACGCGGTTGGTCAATAGCACGGCAATCATTTTGGTCTCCCTTGAAATCCACACGGATGTGCCTGTAAACCCGAGGTGGCCGAACGCGCTTTGTGTGCCTGGAATGGAGCCTGCCCTGGAATCTTGTTCACTCGGACGGTCCCATCCCAGTAACTTCCCGCTCGGGGTTTGAACGAATTTCTTTGAGCAGGCACTTAATAGTCCCTTGTCTTCCAGTCCTTCCAGCCATATCCTGGAAAGGCGCAGCACCGACATGGCGGTACCGAACAAACCTGCGTGACCCTCCACCCCTCCTGCGGCCCACGCGTTTTCATCGTGAACCTCTCCTCTCAAGACCCGGTTTCTCCAGGAACATTTTTCAGTGGGAGCGACATCTCTTCCTTGTGCCTGCGGCCTCGATTGTTTCAAGAGATTGAAGAACATTGCACCGTCTATGTCCAAAGGTTTGAAAAGATGTTTTTGGGCCAGTACGTCGAGGGGAGAGCCTTCCAAAACTTCGAGCAGTCTGCCGAGTATGATGAAATCGAGGTCGGAGTATACGTATTTCTCCCCCGGCTCATTTTCAAGAGGCTCTGATAGAACCATTTCCAACAGTGCCTTCCTGCTTTCCGCTGATGGCACGGGAAGTCCATTTAGTATCAGTCGTCTGAAGAAAGGTCGCCATGACGGTAAGCCGGATGTATGGTCCAAAAGTTGCCTGATTTTCAATCTTCCGATTGATTTTCCATTAGTGTCTGGAAAGTACTGCGACAGAGAAGAATCCAGATCCAGGATTTTTTTGGATACCATGATACAGGTAAGAGCGGCGGTCACCAGGGGCTTTGTCAGCGATGCCAGATCATACAATGTCGTATCCGGATTTGGTACAGGAGAGGACGGCTCATAGTCCAATCGGCCGAATCCCTTTGACATGAGTATTTGTTTCGAGTCTCCGAGAACAAGTGTACCGCCCGGAAAAACCCTTGAACGGACTGCCGTGGATATACCTTCCTGGAGCTTGGGAATGTTCATGCTTCAAAACACCGCAGGTTCGTCAATGGTCAGTGTCAGGGAAGATGTGTCCAGTGTCGCAAGAGCTCCTATCGGCACTGCCAGGTTATCCTTCCTGTGACCAATCTCGAGTCCGGTCAGCACGGGCACATCCAGGTCTGAAAGACGTTCTCTTGTCACCCTGACCAATTCGTCTTCCGGTTCGACTTCCGAAGAAAGGTGGCCGACGGCTATGCCTGCGGCTTGGCCCAGGATGCCGGCAAGCCGGAGTTGGGTCAGCATCCTGTCCAGCCTGTAAGGTTTTTCTCCGATATCCTCGAAGAACAGGATTCTGCCGCGGGCGCAAACCTCGAGAGGAGTTCCCAAGGTGCTGCATATAAGTGACAGATTGCCGCCGCACAGTCTGCCCGTGGCCTTGCCTTCAACGACTGCTGATTCGCCGGTCAATTGCAAGCCACCGTCTCCCCTGAATAAAAGCCGCCTAAGGTGGCGCATGCTTTTCTTTGACAGCCCGGCCAGGCTGCTCAAAGTCGGCCCGTGGATTGTTATCAAATTGAAAAGCCTGGAGAAATGGTTCAGCAGCACGGTTAAATCCGAGAAACCGACAATGAGTTTTGTAACTGTTTTGGGCAGAAGCTGTTCCATTGTCTCCAATGTTCTCATGGTGCCATAGCCCCCGCGGGCAAACCATAGACAATCGTATGAAGTATCAGAAAGGTATTGCAAGAGTTCGGATCTTCTTCTTTGGTCGTTTCCGGCAAGGTAACCTTGTTTGGACATTATTCCGTCGGGTATCTCCAAATCGAGACCCAGGGATTCGAGAACCTGGATGCCGGCTCTCAACGAAGCAGGGTCTACCGGCCCCGCAGGTGCCGTGGTGACGACTTTGGACCCCGGTTTCAAGCGTGGAGCACGATGCATAAGCAACAATTTAACACCAGGGCTTTCGTTCCTCAAGACAAACTTGACCTTGAATTTTCAAAATAGTATGTTCTGATACGTTTGATGGCGCTACAGGGATTCTTTGGGGTTTGACACTGGTGGTTCCTTGGAGTATTTTATCTGTCTTGCTGTTCTTTCAGCTTTCGACAAGTTGTTTTTTCTTCCGGCAGGACCGGGAGGTGGGGAATGGAAATGCCAAGAAAACTGATGGTTGTGGCTATTTTTTTTGTTGTTTTAGGGTTTGGAGCATTTTCGGTGTCAGTCATGGCTGCCGACAGTGATGGAAAGCAGTCGGACAAGAGTAGTTCCGAGAAGGAACAGCCTTCAAAGAACAAGGATGCCAAGGCCGCGAGTGAACAGAAGAAGTTGGAAAAACCTGCCCAGTCTGTCGATTCCTTGAAGACATCCAAAGATGTGTACGGCTTGAAGATCAGAGATCTGGAACAAAGAGTAAATGAATTGAAAGAAAAGATCTTCCGAAGTAAAGCCAGGCTGATGTTGCTTCGTGAGACGGTGTTGACCGGGGTTATTTCCGGAGCAAAGGCCCGAATAGTTCACAGCAATGAAATGGGTGGTTCTTTCAAACTCATATCCGCTTCATATTACCTTGATGGCGCCCCCATTTACAAAAAGGTCGATACCGAAGGCAAACTCGACAAAGAGAAATCTTTGCAGGTATTTGCCGGCAATGTGGTTCCCGGTCCCCATCTCATCTCTGTTCAGCTTCAATATGTCGGGTATGGGTATGGCATTTTTTCTTACCTTAACGGGTACAAGTTCAAGATAAAATCAAGTTACAGCTTTAATGCCGAAGAAGGTAAGATAACGAATATCAAGGTCGTGGGCTATGAGAAAGGTGGACTCGCGGTCGACATCAAGGATAGACCTTCTGTGCGGTACGATGTCCAGATAAAGAGGGAGTCAACTGTTGACACATCTCTCCAAAAGAAAGCCAGTACAGCAGACTCCACCAATGCCGAATCATCCGGCAATGAGCAAGGGGAGGGCAACAGTAGTGAATAGGAGCAGGTTCGGTTTGACCGGCCCTCTTCTCCTGTCCATGGTTTTGTCGGTTTGTTGGGGAGGAGAGGCATTCGCCGCCGGCGGCAAAAATTTGGACGTAAGTGCCGCGCTCAATATGACAGAGCAGAAGGTTACACAACTGATGGAAAAGTTGCAATTTCTCCAAAAAGAATACGGAGAAAAGAACGCGGGCATTAATGAAAGAAGCATAAGTATCGAGAGACGAACAAATGAAGGGCAGGTTTTCTTTTTTACAGGCGATTATGTGCGTGCGGCCATTATTTTCTACGATTTGGTCGAGAATCCGAAATATGCCCACCTGCCCGGACAGGACGAGCGAATTTTTTATCTTGCCGAATCCATGTTCAAGAATCGAAATTACCTGGGAGCAAGAAAATACTATATGCAACTCGCAGACAAGGGACCATCGAATCAATTCTTTTTCAAGGTGCTTCCCAGGTTGGTGACGGTAGCTGCGAGTCTCGATGAATACATGGGAATAGATAAATACTTTGCAATGCTGGAAAACCGGCCCAGGAAAGAGGTAGGCGAAAATATCTATTATATACATGCCAAATCATTGTTCGACAGGGGCAAGCTGAAGGAAGCGGACAAGGAGTTTTCCGCATTTCCGGATACCAGTCCGTTCGCCCGTAGGGCTCGCTATTTCAGAGGGGTGATAGCAGTAAGCCGGGGCCCTAAGCATTACAAGGAGGCTATCGACTATTTCAGGAGCATTGCTTCCATCAAGGCGTCTTCCGATGAGGAAAAATCCATCAAGGATCTTGCAAAGCTTGCAGAGGGCAGAGTATTGCTCGAAATGGGTAAGATTGATGATGCATTGGATGCATACCAGGCAATAGATCGGTTTTCTCCGTATTTTGCAGAATCACTTTACGAGATTGCATGGTCTTGGATCAGGGAAGCCAATAACACAAAAGGGGAAAGGAAGCAGAAAGAATTATTCAATAAGGCATTGTCCACCATCGATATCTTACTTGCCGCTCTGCCGGAAGGAAAATTGTTGCCAAAGGTAAAACTTCTCAAAGGTGATCTGCTGTTGAGACTCCAATCACTGAATAAGGCGGAGAGGAGCTATAATGGCGTTATCAAACAGTTCGAGCCTGTGAAGTTGGAGTTGGAAAAGATAATTGCAGAGCATGAGGACCCGAAACGTTATTTCCACGAGATAATGGGCAGCAACCTCGACAAATTCGATGTTTCCAGCTTTTTACCTCCTTTAGCGGTCAAATGGGCGAAAAAAAGCGATCGAGTCAAGCGGGCGCTTTTGGCATTGAAGGACTTGAAGGCCAGCAAGAATATGCTTCAAGATGCTGAGAGGATTGCTGAACAATTGAAAACAGCAGCCGAAGAGAGTTCGGAGCAAGGTATAATGCCAAGACAAAAGGAAGCCCGGGAGAAGGCTCTTGCTTTAAATGCACAGGCATTGGACCTAAAGCGCAAGCTTGCCGAGATCGAAACTGAGATCCTGCTTCGTTCGAGGATAAAGAGCAGCGGCTTGGCCAAGGTTGAGGAGGAAAACAAGATCGTGAAAATGCAACGTGAACTCCCCGAACTGGGTGGTGAGCTCGAGGCAATATCAGTGTTGTTGAAGGCGGCAGCCAAATGGTGTTCCGATACTGAAATGGAACGAGGCCTGTCAAAGGACGAGAAAAAATTTTGCCGGGATCGTGTATTCAACGAGATGAAAAAGCTGAAAAGCCTTGGTGCGGAGACAGAGGGTACAAAGAACGCCCTGAAAAAGACGCTTGCGAATAAGGGATTGGAAGACTGGGTTCGTTACGAAGATGCCAGGGCCAAGCGCAGGAGATTGGAAAAGTTGGTTCAAAAACTTCCAAAGACGGTCAAGGGACTGGAAGATATCGACCGGGAAGCTATGGAACGCCTGCATGACGTGCAAAAAGAAAATTTAAGACTTGGCTATGAACTGGATAGCATGCTGGAGCAGCTCAAGGCAATAGAACGTTGGAGGAGGGACACCTATTCGAAACGCAGGATTTCAGAAAAGCATGAAAAGGAATTCAAGGAAAGAATCGCGCGGGAACTGACTGTCGTAAAAGAAATGAAGGGTGTACAGAAAGAAATATCCGACAAGCTCAATGAAGAAATTACAAAGGTATCCGTCATTGGAACAGGCGGCGTGGGTGATAATCAGGCGATAAGGGCCTCTTATGAGAAGGCGCTTGTCAAGGAAAAGGAGCTTTTTCACAAGCTTCGCAGAAATCTCGATCCGGATGGCCAACGCAAGGTGGCAGAGATAGATGCTCTACGTTCCAGGTTGGAGGAATTGAATAGTGGCGTGAGGGAATTCCTTGCACAGATGGAACAGAAGACAGGCAAAAAGGCGGGTAAACTCGCATCAGAGGTCGATCAGATTGGCAAAGAACTCGAAAAGTACATGGCGCAGGTGAAAAAAATCAAGGAAGATGCCGAGATGACTGCAGGTAGCGTGGCCTATGCTTCGTTCAAAGACGTAAGGGAGCAATTTTATAAGCTTGTCTTAAGGGCGGACGTAGGGCTCATAGATGTGGCCTGGGCCAGGACGGAGAGCCAAAATAAAAAGCGGGAGGAGTTAGTGAAGAAGAAGTCTGAAGAAATGAGAGCCCTCTACCAGAAATACCAGGAAATAACAGAGGAGCTCCAGTAGGATGGAAGACATAGGCTTGGTGTTGGCTCGAAACAGGTCGATCCATACGATAATTCTGTCGCTTCTATTGTTTTATTTGGTGGTTGCTCCTTCTTTCGTCCGGGCCGCACAGGATGATGAAGATAGTGTGGAAGAAAGTACACAGGAAGATACGGGCGAGGAAAAACCGGTGAAAAGTCCGGACAAGCCCGCCAAAGCAATCGAGAATTCAAAAAAAGAGACAGTGGTAACTCCCGAGGCATTGGAGGAATACAAAGAGGTAAAAAAACTTCAAGAGGATTATGAGAATGTGGTAAAAGAATACCGTGATGATATTTTTCAAATGGTTGAGCACACCAGGGCCAGGCGTGAAAGAGAAATTAACCGCAGCTATGATTCAGCGATAGACAACCTTGAAAAAACAGAAGAGCTGATGCGAAATGATGCAATTGCCAAGTTTGAGAAGTTCCTTGAAAAGTATCCTGATGATCCTCATTATTCGCCTGATGCGATGTACAGGCTGGCCGAACTTTATTTCAGGAGTGCACAAGACAAATACCTTTCCGCCCTTGATGTGTACGATGAAGAGTACACGAAATATGAGCAGGGCGTAATTGCGTCGGAACCGGCGGAACCAACCAAGGATTTCAGCAAGTCGATTGCCCTGTACCAAGATCTTATTGGTAGTTTCCCTCATTACAGGTTTGCAGACGGCGCCTTGTACCTGCTGGGGTATTGCTTGAAACAACAAGGAGAAAACAAAGAGGCCAAGGAGAGCTGGGACAGGCTGGTCAAGAGTTATCCAAAGAGCAGGTTCGTACCAGAAGCACTCACCAGGATAGGAGAATATTACTTTGATTCGAATGAGCTTGAAAGTGCTATTGCAACATATAGAAGGGCAAAAAAATTCAAAGACAGTCCATGGTACGATAAAATTTTGTATAAACTGGGTTGGACATATTACCGGTTGGACCGATTCCAGGAGGCAGTGACCACTTTTGGAGAGTTGCTGGATCTATATGAAAAAATGAGTAAAAAGGAATTGGCTGAACGGGGTGATTTGAAAAAGGAGGCTATTGAATATACAGCCGTATCCTTCAGCGAACCGGAATGGGGAGGACAGACCTTTACCGAGTTGGAGGCCCAGGGTGGGGGATTGGATCTCGAGAAAAATATCGAACGGACAAGGGAATTCTTCAAAAAGCAGTTCCCCAACAGGAAATGGGAACGTGATGTGTGGAAGAAATTCGCCGAAGTTTTATATAAGAAAACCAGGTACAGGGAAGCAATTATTGCATACAAAAAAGCCCTGGCGCTGAATCCCCTGGCAAAGGATGCTCCTTTACTTCAAGAGCAGATTATCAACGCGTACACCGAGCGTAGGGAAATGGACAAGCGGGCGGAAGAAATGGAGAGACTTGTAAAGGATTACAGCGAGGGTTCTCCATGGTGGAAAGCAAACGAGAACGACCCGGACACGTTACGAAAGGCAAGGAGAACCACCCAGGAGAAGCTTCTCGGTGCTGCCGTATTTCACCACGAGACAGCCCAAAAACTGGCAGCCAGTCCCGAACCCGAAAATCAGGCCAAGGCCTTCGAAGAATATAAGAAGGCAGCTACCGGATATGCGGAATATTTGAAGCGATTTCCTCACGATGAGCGTGCCTATGAACTTACATACTATTTGGGTGATGCGCTTTATTTTTCCAAGCAGTATGAAAAGGCAGCCAAGGTGTTTGCAAAGGTCAGGGATTCGAGGTTCAGTGATAAATACAGGGTTGATGCAGCCAAGTCGGTGTTGTTTTGCGTGAGGGAAATCATCAAGGCACAGGAAGCCAGCGGAAAGCTGGCAAAGATGAAAGCGCACAAGGACCCGAGTGAACTTCCAAAGGAACCCCTTGATATCCCGCCGATTAGAATGGAACTAGTCAAAGCCGGGGATAAATTTTTAGAATACGAGCCTCAACACAAGGATGCCGCGGTAATAGGTTACAATGCAGCCCTGGTTTTTTATAGGTTCGGGCATTTCGATGAGGCCGAGCGCAGGTTGAAATTGCTCATCAACAGGTATCCAAAGTCCAAGTATGCAATGGATTCCATAAAGTTGTTGATTGATAGGTATATTGCGGCAAAGAACTACGAGATGGTCGCAAAATGGGCAACTAAACTCACGGAATTGGCAAGTGTTGGTGGTGAAGGCGACAGGACCAAGGATGCCGAGGAAGGCAAGGCTCTGTTTGTCGGTGCAAGGTTCAACGTGGCGATGAAATGGATGAAGGAAGGGAAGTATGAAAAAGCGGCGAATGAATTCCTGCGGATAGTCGATGAAAATCCAAAATACGAGAAGGCGGATGTCGGGATAAACAACGCAGCCGTATGTTTCACAAAGGCCAAGCGTTATATTACATCCATGAAAACCTATGAGAGATTGGTGCGGGATTATCCAAAATCCGGGTTGGCAGCCAATGCGACATGGTACATCGCAACCAATGCCGAGCAGGGATTCGACTTCAACAAGGCGATAACCTATTATGAAAAATTAGTTGAGAAATATCCGACACATGAACACAGGGCTGATGCGGCGTACAATGCAGCCCTGTTGCGGGAAAAGAATGGAGACTATAAAGGCGCGGCAAAGGGTTATGAAAGGTATGCACGGATGTTTCCTGATAGGGATGATGCTGCATCCGTTTTTTTTCAGGCCGGCCGTGTATATGAGAAGGCACATGATATCCGGAACATGACGAGAGTATTCAAGACATTCATCAAGAAATACGGCAAGGCCCCTCAAAATTATAGATATGTCATGGAAGCGCTGGTCAAAATCGGCGACTATTACTATGAAAAGAGCAAGAAGGCCAGGAACTGGCGTGTGGCCCGGGATACCTTGAAGACCGCCAAGAAGTTCTATTCCGATGCAGTGGATTTCTTCGACAGTCACAAGTTGCCTCCGGGTAATATCGAAGCGGAATTCGCTGCAAAGGCGGCATTTCTGCTTGCAGAATTCAGGCTTCCCGAGTTTGAAAAGATCAAGATTTCCGGAGGCAGGAACAAGAGGAAATTTCAGAAAGTGCTGAAGGCTCAGATGACCAAGAAGATGGAAAAGATAAAAGAACTGCGCGTACTCTACGAGAATGTTTTAAAATACAGTAGGGCAGATTGGTTCCTGGCTGCAAAGTACAGGCTGGGGTATCTTCCTCAGGCTTTTGCAAAGGCTATTATGGATGCCCCTGCGCCTCCGGATGTTGCCAGAGACGAAGAGGCTATGTCCGTATATCAGGAGATGCTGTACCAGGCTGCAGAACCCATTGAGGAGAAGGCAATCGAAAGCTACAAGTTGGTTGTCGAGACATCCGAGCGATTCAACTATACTAATGAATGGGTTACAAAGGCGAAATTGGCGATGGCAAAGCTGCGTCCTTCAGAGTATAAAATAGACAAGCCGCCCAAGATGGAATTGATCTGGAAAGATGCACTGTACACTTCATTGGTAGGACAGGAAAAGAAGACTCCCCCATCGGACAAATCATTGGGCGGGGAAGAAAAGGGGAACAAGGCAGAAAATAATAAAAATATCGATAATACGAAGAAAAATGATACTGGAGCGGAGGACCAGGAAGAAGAGCCTGCTGAATCCGAGGACAAGGTCGGGGGTGAGAAGTGAAGCGCCTGGTTTGGTCCAAGTTACCCCTTATCAGTTGTTTTTTAATCCTGCTGTTTCTATTTGTTTCCGGATGTGGCGGCGCTCAAGAAAAAGAAACTGCATCGGCTGTTGTGTCTCAAAAAAATGGAACGGAAACAGGACCTGCGGTGTCTAAAGAAAAGCCGAAGAAAGACAAGGAGCAGGAGAAACCGGGTAGACCAAAAACAGAGTCCCCTGCCAAAAAAGAGGCTGGTGAACAAGGTGGCAAGACAGGTATGGGAAAGGGCCTGGAGAAAAGCGAAACAGTCGAGAGTAAAAGTAAAATTGAGAAAAAAGATGAACGAGGAAAAGTCGATACCGGTCCCAGGTTGCCTCCTGGTTTCAAGGAAGCGGTAGCCTTGGCCGAACACAATCCGGCTCAGGCGAAAGCAAGGTTCAAGGCTTTTTTACGGCAAACTCCGAACCTGTATCAGGCCCAGGTGAACCTTGCAATATTGGCTGACAGGGAAGGCAACTTGGGAGAGGCGGAGAGAGAATTGAAGGCGGCGTTGGCAATTGCTCCACAAAACAAGGAAGCATTGTATACTCTTTTGCGAGTGCTCAAAGAGCAAGGCCGAATCAATGAGGCGGTCTCGATAATCGAAAGAACTTCGGCAAGTGATCCGGAGAATAATGATCTGAAAAACGTGCTGGCTTCCGCATTGATACAAAAAGGAGATTTGTCCAGGGCCGAGAAATTGACCAAGAGCGTTTTGAAAGACGATGAAAGAAACGTGGATGCCATGATGAATTTAGGGGACATCTATGCCAAGGAAGAAAAGCATGAACTTTCATCATTCATCTATGAAAAAGCAGCGGAATTGGATCCTTCGAATGCGGATATCTGGTATCGGCATGCCAGGGAACTAATGAAATTGTTTAAACTCACCGGTTCCAAGGCTATGCGTGCAAAGGCGATCCTCTCTCTAAAGAAGGCGGTTGCAGTTGATCCGAGTCATGCGCTTGCACAGAATAATCTTGGAGTGATGCTGTTGAAGAGCGGTGATTCTGCAGGAGCATTACAGGCGCTCAAGGCGGCGGCGATGGCTATGCCCAATTCATTCGATATTCATTTGAATCTTGGGGATGCATTTCGGGCGGCGCGGATGTACAAGGAGGCGGATCAGGAATACAAGAAGGCTTTGAAATTGAAGCCTGATAATCCCAAGGCATTGTTCAACTTGGGCCTGTTGTACCTGGACAATAATGTCCCGGGGTACGATGACCTGGTGAAACGTTTAAGCCTGGCAGTCGATTATCTCCGGAAATACAAGGATGCAATGGGCCCGAGATTGGCCGCCGATGATCCTGCACAGGGTTACCTCGAAGATGCGGAGAAGTTGAAAAAGAGGGAAGTGAAAAGAAGGGAGCACGCAGAGAAACGAAGATTGAGAAGGCTCAAGAGGCAAGAGGAAGAACGAAAACGTAAAGAAGAAGAGCGCAAGAAAAAAGAAGAAGAAGAAAAAGAAAAGAAAATAGAAGAAGCCAAAAAGGCTGACCTTATCAAAAAGGAGACTCCTGCAGTGAAAACAGAAAAAAAGGCGACAAATCAGGATGACAGTGAAGATGAAGAAAAGCTTGATGAGGGCGAAGAAAAATGAACCTTCTATTTTTTAAAAAAAACTGTTGCCAAGTGCCCCGTATCTTGTGGTATAGAATAATAACTCTTCGGTAAAGGGAGGTGCCCGGTGCGCCGTAGTAAATGGGTGGCCTTGCTATGTAGTACCGTGATGTTTCTCGGTGTTGCGGGTGCGGCCGGAGCCAGGGCCAAGAAGAGGAAGAGGATGGGACGGGCGATACATATGCACGCAGTAAAAGTAAAGGGCAAGGTACAGTTGCCACAGGCATTTTATGTATTGCCCCGTTCATCATTGAACTTCAGGGTATTGAAATTGAAAGAGAGTTTTATTCCGAAGTTGCTTGATAGTGTGAGTAAGAAGCCATTTTAGGTAAAGGTAAGGGCTAGGACTTTTAGAGGTTCAAGGAGGTTTCCATGGGTGCGATTGCGAAATTCTACGAAGAAGGTGGACCCTTTATGCATGCAATCGCCTTGGTCTCTGTTTTGGGACTGGCGGTTGCGATTGAAAGATTCATTTTCCTGTACTTTAAGTACAACATCAATGCAACGGCCTTTATGGCGCAGATTCAGAAATTGGTTATGGCAAACAACATCGACAGGGCAATAAAACTTTGTAATGCCGCCCCTTCTGCTGCGCTGCCCAAGGTCATCAAGGCGGGTCTAACAAGGGCGAACAAGGGCCAACTCGAGGTTCAAAATGCTGTCGAAGAGGCAACCCTTGAAGTGGTGCCCTTGGTCCAGAAGCGGACGAACAGCTTGTTGGCCTTGGCCAATATAGCGACGTTGCTTGGACTGTTGGGAACCATCTTCGGCATGATCGCAGCATTCGAAGCCGTGGCCCATGCACCGCCCGATCAGAAGGCAAATGCGCTGGCCGGCGCTATTTCGATTGCAATGAACACCACTGCTTTCGGACTTCTAGTTGCAATTCCACTTCTAGCTGTACATATTTTCTTGGACAACGTTACCAAGAAAATCATTAACGAGATTGACCAATATTCCGTGAAGCTGGAGAATCTCTTGGCATCCCGGAGTAAAGGCGAAACCAGTCCGCTCGACAGGCGTTAGGTCGGGTATTAGGATACCCTTTTTCCACAGGGTATCCAGTAATAGGAGGTAGCGATGGCCCGGAAACCATCCGAGCGAAGGCATGTTGAAGAGGGAGATAGTAGTCTTAATATCATCCCCATGATGAATCTTATCTGCCTCTTGATTCCTTTTCTGTTGCTTTCAGCGGAGTTCATCAAGATTGCAGTGATAAATGTGTCATCACCGCAACTGGGTACCGGACCATCACCAACAGCCCAGAAGAAGGAAAAGCAGGATAAACAGCCGTTGAACCTTACTATCGCCATTACTGATCAGGGGTTTACAATTGCCGGTTCCGGGGCGGTTTTGGGTGCGGAAGATAATTCCGGGGGACCTACTATTCCACTCAAGGAGCGGTATGACAAGGACCTT
This sequence comes from Deltaproteobacteria bacterium, assembly GCA_013152945.1. GTDB lineage: Bacteria > Myxococcota_A > JAADFL01 > JAADFL01 > JAADFL01 > JAADFL01. The sequence continues at coordinate 42,569 of JAADFL010000078.1, forward strand.
CGTAAAAATGTGCTCGATTACGATTACGAGGCTCTAACCAAGAAATTGGATGACATCAAGAAAATAGCCCCTGATGAAACTCAGGTCATTATCAGTGCAGAACCGGATATCAAGTATAAAGTATTGATAAAAACCATGGATGCAAGCAGAGAAACCAAGGATGAAGAGGGCGGAACGAAATTCTTGTTTCCAGACGTAGTGCTTAGTGCAGGTATCGTCTAGATTGAAATTTTTTCGAGGCATTGGGAACCGGCGTACAAAGCCGGTGGTCTAAGAAATAAATGCCTTGTGGCAAGTGGGCCGAGAATCGCCGCCGGGTATGGAGAGAGTAGATGACGGATAAAAACAAAAAGGGCAATGGTAATCCGGGTAGCGAAGATGTAAATGCAATGCCGCCTGCTTTGACTGCGGAAGAACAGGCATGGTTGGACGAGAAGAAAGCGGGCCGCAAGCGACGGGTACCTGAAAAGCCGTATCCATTCCAGATGAACTCGATGCTGGATATTCTCACCATCATCTTGGTGTTTTTGCTGAAAAGCTATTCAACCAACCCGGTAAACATCACGCAGAGCAATGATCTTACATTGCCAATATCAACCAGCACCTTAAAACCGGAGCATACTGTTACAGTAGCGATTTCGAAGAAAGATATTATGGTGGATAACAATGCTGTGGTTGAAGTGAGAGACGGCAAGGTCGATGCAAGCGCCAAGAGAGACGGAGAACATAGTTATTTTATTACACCGTTATATGATGCGTTGTTCGACAAAGCTGAAAACGCCAGAAATGTGGCAAAATATAATCCGGACGTGGAGTTCAAGGGGAGGTTGACGGTAATCGCCGATGAAGAGACACCCTTCAGGTTGCTTTCTGAGGTGATGTACACGGCCGGACAAGCTGAGTACAGCCAGTATAAATTTGCTGTAATACAAGGAAGCGAATAGGTGGATTGTTAGGATATAGAAGGTGTCATGAATTACTATATGCTGAAATTTGACTTGCTGGGGTCTGCAAGGAATTGGGGTGAGGGGTCTGCGGTATGGCTGTAAAAGCGGATCAAAAGATCCTGCGTATAGGAATAATTCAAAGTGGAAAGATAATAGAGGAGCGTCTCCTTAGGAAAAGGGAGGCAATAACCGTCGGAGAGTCTACAAAAAATACCTTTTCTCTTCCTATTCCGGGGTTAGGCAAAAGGTACACCCTTTTCCCGATGAAGGGTGGGAAATACGAGCTTGCATTTACAGAAAAAATGCAAGGAAAAATCACGAGTAAGGGTGGTGGAGTCGTTGATCTCCAGTCCCTGAAAAGTCAGAAATTAGTAAGGAAAAAAGGGGGCGTTTTCTATTATTCCCTGACGCCGGATACAAGGGGTAAAATACAGATCGGCGAGGTGATTTTTCTCTTCCAGTTCGTGAAGCCGCCTCCGCTTCCGGCCAAACCGAAATTGCCTGCAGTGGCAAGGGGTGGCTTAATAAGAAGTATCGATTGGGTGTTTGCAACCATTGTGGTGATATCTTTTTTGGCCCATACCGGAGTTATTGCTTATGCGAAATCGCAGCCAAAGCCTCCGGAACCAACCCTCGAGGATCTGGGCGAACGTTTTATGCGTGTAATAATGCCGAAGAAACCAAAAAAGAAGCCAAAGGTTGAAAAGCCCGGCGGCAAAAAAGGCGGAACAAAGGCCAGGAAAAAGACGAAGAATAAATCCAAAAAGGAGGGCGAGGCAGGGAAAAAGGCCGGCGGCAAGAAAAAAGCCATGAGCGCGGAAGAAGCGGCCAGGGCCGCTGCCCAGAGAAGGGCTGAATTGAGAAAAAAGATGGCATCAAAGGGTGTTCTCGGAATACTCGGTTCTCTGGGAGGTGGAAGAAATAGTAATGGAATGAAAGTGGCCGATGTCTTTGGGACAGGACACATCACCGGCGACCTGGATGCAGCGTTTCGAGATGTCTCGGGCGTCGACATAGCTTCCGAAGGCGGGGCGAGAACTTCACGTGGCGGTGGTGGAGCTGCCGGAGATGGGCAAATTGCCAATATTGCCAGTTTGAAGGCCTCCGGGGTGAGTGGTGGTGGCGGCCTTGGCAGAAAAAAAGCTGCTACAGTGCGAGGATCCATTAAATCCGCTGCTCCGGAGATTGATGGCGCTTTGGATAGTGGCGCCTTGCAGAGAGCGGTAAGAAGAAAGATGTCGGCTGTCAAGGCGTGTTATGAAAAACAATTGAAGAGGAATCCCAACCTCTCGGGTAAGATCGTAATCTATTTTGTTGTGGGTGGCAACGGTCGTGTAACGGAAGCCTCAATTGAGCAAAATACAATGGGCAACAAAGAGGTAGCGGCTTGTATACTGGTGAAAATAAAACGTTGGATATTCCCAAAGCCCGAGGATGGAGAGGAGGCCCCGGTTACTATCCCGTTTGTGTTTGCCCCGGTAAAATGAGAAAGTGCCCAGGTAATCTTTATCATCGGGGGAGTGTGGACTCGTCGAAACGCGGTAAAAAGCTTGGAATTACTGCTGGAGTAGCTTGAGCATGAAAGCAAAATGGCATAAAGAAGTAAGAGAATTGCTTAGCTCCGTGGAATTCAAGCAATGGTGGGATGAACTGAATAAAACTGAAAAGGATATCGAAGGGACGAATCAGAAGTTGGAAGAAGAGTTGGCTCAAGTGACTTTGCTTGAATTTCGTTCCGAGTTTACCCAAAAGAAAGGAATAGATACACTGGACAAGGCAAATGATCACGAGTTTACAGCCGAGAGCATGCAGGCTGAGGCGAGTGAATTGGAAAATAAGGCCTTGGAAGCGGTGGCAAGGTTCGAGGAATTGAGGTTCTTGGTGTCTGACCTTTGGTCCAAGCTCGGTGCAAGAGAGCATCAACTCGAGGTTGCCAGGACATCCGGAGAAAAAGCAAAGGTCAAGTCATTGGAGCGGGAAGTAAAACTGGCCAGGGAAGAGTACGAAAGAGAAATGGCTAAAAAGGTTCGGGCTTGGGATGACGTGGAACGCATGTGGGGAAGAGCACTCGAAATCAACCTGGTAATCGCAGAAAACAGGGTGAGGGCAAGGAAGGTAAGGAGACAGTCCGAGCAATTTTTCCAGGAAGCCGAAAGGCACAGAAGAAATGCCATTAAGCTTAAGGAAGAGGCAAAAGATACGGAGAAAAAGCTAAAAGAACTGGGAGAAAAAACAGAGGGATTATTTCTGAAAGTATCCAAGAGATTAGACTGTATTGTAGAGAAAGAATTTCTTTATTGGCAACAAAGGGAAAACAATAAGCTTGTGTGGGCGGTACCCTTGGTAGAGGACAGATCCAGCTATAACATAGAGGTAACTCCGCTGGAGGTGTATCAGGTAGACCGTGTAAGGGGCGTCGAATTTGTCGAACCGGTACCCGAACGTGTTATTCCCGAGCAGGATGACACAAGGATAGATGATTTTTTTAACGCCGGACCGAGGCGCCAGAGCGGATAAAATCAAGCCGCTGTTGCAGGAGCAGGAACGATGGAGAAACTGGCAATATTAGAAAAATCGCCTCTGTTCGTCAGCTTGCATCCAGAAGAACTGGACATGCTTGCCGAACTTTCACAGGAGCGAAAATTTACCGCCGGCGAGGTTGTGTTCAACGAGGGTGATGTGGGAGATTCTCTTTACGTCATCGTATCCGGTGCAGTGAATATACTTCGTAAGGACAAAAATGGAAAACAACGCAGTATCGCGGTACTCAAGGAGGGAGAGTTTTTTGGGGAGATGTCATTGATTGACAAGGAATACAGATCAGCTACATGCAGTGCAATGACCGACGTCGAATTATTGAAATTGACTAATGAAAACCTACATTCTTTTGCAAGAGTGTACAAGAACGGTTTTACATTGGTAGTAATCAACATCGCGAGGGTATTGAGCCTTCGTCTAAGGGAGACGAGCGAGAAGCTTGCCGAGTGCATTCAGTAGTGACCGGGTACCGATTGTGAGCCTGTCTAAATGGCTTCGCAGAAATCTACAACAAAAAGGAAAAATAGGATGATCATGAAAATCAACACGTTAGCAACGTACTCCCTATACCTCTTTGTTTTTTGTTTATTTGCCGTGTTTTCTTTTCCGGCCGATCTTTATTGTGCGGAGTTGTTTCAGGGATTTCCTAAAAAATTCGCCTCGAGTGCCGGGTTGAATTCTCCTGCGGTAGGTGACGTGGATGGAGACAAGAGCCCTGATATTGTATTGACCGTAGGAGCTGAAATACATGTGCTTACAGCAGAGGGTGAGCCAAGTTATGCAGTTCCCGTAAAAGGAGGGAGCATAACGGCTTCTCCGACTTTGCACGATCTGGATGGAGATGGCGCCCTTGAGATTGTTATTGGAGATCTAACAGGGAAGCTGCACGTCATTTCGGGAGGTACTACAGAGGAGAAAGGTTTCCCAAAGCAACTAAAAGGGGGAATAACTTCGACTGCCTTGGTTGCGGATATCGACCTGGATGGCCGGCCGGAAATTGCGGTAGGCACGAAAGCAGGGCTGTTATATGTTCTTAAAAGCAACGGCAGTATACTCCATGGCTTTCCAAAGAAACTGGGGTCAGCCATAAAGGGGAACCTGGCTCTCGGAGACTTGACAGGAGATGGTCGTCCGGAATTGGTAGCGGCCACTCAATCCGGGTCTGTATTCGTAATAACGTCAAAAGGCCGTATTCTGAAGGGGTGGCCAAAGAAGGCGCGCTTCGAGGTGTCCGGAGGTGTATCCCTGGGAGACGTTGACGACGACGGCATGTTCGAAGTTGTATTCGGTTCACAGGACTTTAAACTATATGCTTTTAATGGTGATGGAACCTCGGTAAAGGGTTTCCCTCTCAAAACCCCGTACCGGATTTATGGTGCACCGGCATTAGCGGATCTCGATGGAGATGATGTTACCGATATTGTCGTAGCCATAGGAGATGGAAAGGTTTGGGCGATAAACGGTTCCGGACAAATGTTGAGGGGATGGCCGAGGCGTGTCGGCAAGAGGATTAGCGGCGGACCGGTAGTGGCTGACGTGGATCGTGATGGTGATCTTGAGGTGGTCGTTGCAAGTGGAGATGCTGGTTTGGCGGTCTTTCATCACAATGGCAAGCTGATGGCCGGTTTTCCGGTCGAACTGGGCGGAGCGACGTACGCGACACCCACGGTGGCTGACCTGGACAGGGACGGCGCCATGGATATACTGGTGGGTACTGTCGAGAAGGAGCTTTATTGCTTTCGTGTTCCACCGGAGGACAAGGAAGGAGTGGCTCCGCCGTCCTGGCCCACGATGGGTCGGGATTTTTCGAGAGTGGGACATACCTATCCCAATCGTCCCAGGTTCAAGAACCTGAAAATTCTGCCGGAAAAACCGGGCACACGCGATACCTTGAAAGCAGACTACGAGTACTTCGACCTGGATGGCGAACCGGAGAGGGATACACAGGTTAGGTGGTATCTGGCCGGCAAAGAAGTAAAGGAGTTGAATGGAAGCAAGGAAGTCTCTCCTGAAATGACGAAAAAGGGCCAGCATTGGCGAGTGGAGATCCAGGGTGGTGACAATTTCAAACGATTCGGCCGCTCGGGCAAAGGGGCCAAGGTATACCGGAGTCGTGTCGTAATAATCAGGAATAGCCCGCCCGGGGCTCCTGAAATTTCCATTGCTCCAAATAACCCGAAAACAGGAGATGACCTCCTGGTGAAAATATTGAAGGACGCACCTGATCCGGATGGGGAAAAGGTAAGCTATACTTTCAGGTGGATCAGGAATCACAAACCGGTAAAAATATCACTGCATAGCATGAAGATATCATCCAGACGGACACGGAAAGGAGACCACTGGATAGTTGTAGTAACGGCGTCGGACGGCAAAGAAGAGGGCAATCCGGCAAGGGCCGAAACAAAGATCGAGAATACGCCGCCAGGCCCTGCCGAATTTGAACTGGTACCCAAAAAACCAAAAACCACGGATGAGATCAAGGTGCGGATTAAGAGGCATGCAAAGGATCCTGACGGTGACAAGGTTCATTATGATGTGACCTGGAAAATAGACGGTAAGCAAGTTCCAAGCCCTCCGGATAAACTTGTCCTTGCGCCCCATTTTGCCGTAAAGGGACAGGAGGTGACGGCAAGATTGACTTCTCTTGATGATAAGGAACGGGGAGCTGTCGCAGAGGCAAAAACGGCCTTGTTCAACAGCAGGCCGAGACCGCCCAGGGTGATCATCAAGCCGGATAAGCCGGATACAGAGAACCCACTCTCCGTGTTTCTGGCGGATGAAGGGGAAGATGATGATCAAGATACATTGAGTTACCATTACAGGTGGTTCAGGGATGGAAAAGTGATCAAGGGATTTTCTGCATCTACAGTGCCTCCAAGTATGACCAAGAGAGGACAGGTGTGGAAAGTAGAAGTGAAGTCTGATGACGGATTCTTGAAATCAAAGCCTTCTTTTGCCGAAGTCAAGGTAGGCAATGCTCCTCCCGTGCCACCCGGGATCTCCTGGAAATCAGGAGGTACAAAGACGACCGAACCACTGGAGGTGATAATCGACAAGCCTGCCACGGATCCTGATGGAGATAAGGTGAGATTGAATTTCCTGTGGAGCCGTGATGGTAAGACGGAGAAAGGAGCTGTTGGCCCGGTTCTATCTCCAGGTATGACAAAGAAAGGGGATTGTTGGTCAGTGGAGGTGACTCCATATGACGGCAAGGACAAGGGAAAGCCAGTTCGCATGACAAGGTGTATCGAAAACACTCCGCCGGGTCCTCCGGGCATCGAGTTGGAACCCAAGAACCCATTTACAACCGATGACTTGGTTTGCAAGGTGGCCCATGGTTCCAAGGATCCGGATAATGACAAGATTACCTATTCATTTCAGTGGTTCAGAAACAATGATGTGTTTCGAGTTCCGAAATCGAGCAGAGCGATGGGGAAAAAGGGCAAGAAGCAAAGTGGGAGTAATAATAAAACATCAGCGGTATTGAGTTCGAGTTATACAACCAAGGGCGACGAATGGACCTGCAAGGTTATCCCGAACGATGGTCAGGCAAATGGCACTCCTTTTGAGGCAAAGGTGAAGATAGCCAATCGTGCGCCTACCGCTCCGATTGTAACTATTGAGCCACGGAACCCAAAGACAGGTGACAGGCTTGTTGCGCACATTGAGAAACCTTCATCCGACAGTGATGGAGATGGAATTTCGTATGAGTACCATTGGTTCAAGTCGGGTAATGAGCAAAAAGATTTGAAAGGACGGGCAGATGTCCCTCCGGGTAGAGTTGTCAAGGGCGCTATGTGGTCATTGGAAGTTATTCCAAATGATGGCTTGGCTTATGGAAAGCCGGGCAAGGCGAGTGTACAAATTGGCAATACCAGTCCATCTCCACCGGTTATTGCAATAACTCCCCAGCATCCGAGGACAAAGGATGACATTAGGGTGGTGATAAGAAAGAAAGCGGTCGATCCGGACAAGGATAAATTAACATTTGTTTACAGGTGGTACTTAAACGGCAAATTGGTACCGGCCAAGGAAGGCCTGGATGCAACCCTGTTGCCGTCGGGCGAGACTTCTTCAGGTCAAAACTGGCGTGTCGAGGCCATGGCAAAGGATGATTCGTCATCGTCCAAGCCTGGTTTCGTAGAATTTACGATAGGGAACACCCCTCCAGCAAAACCATCAATAGAGATCGTCCCCAAGCATCCAAAAACCAATGACAATATACAATGCAAAGTGTTGTCACAGCCGCAAGACCCTGATGGTGACAAGGTGAGTTATCGCTATTCGTGGTTGAAAGACTCCAAGCCGATTGGCAGGTCCGGAAAAAAACCTTTCATTGATGCCAGGCTGACGGCGAAAGGCCAGGTGTGGACTTGCGAAGTTGCTCCTTTTGACGGCAGTGCTGTTGGACCGCGTGCACGAAAATCTGTTGAAATCACGAATAGTGCACCGACGCCTCCGGCCATTGTTGTTCAACCGCAGGCTCCGACACGGTTGGATCGATTGACGTGCAAGAATGTGAAGAAGGCCGTTGATCCGGACAAGGATAACCTCGAAGTAAAGTACTATTGGTTACGTAATGGGAAAAAGGTGGATTTTGCACCTGATGCAGCCATATTACCGGCCGGCAGTCAAAAGGAAGGGGAGAAGTGGTCCTGCATGGTGGAGGTGACTGATGGGGAATCTGTTGCAAAGGCACAGAGTAAGGTCGTGGTCATCGGAAATGCTCCGCCGTCCGCCCCAAGCGTTATTGTCGAACCGTCGAGACCGGAGACAGGAGATGACTTACATTGCTGGGTTTCGTCGCCAGCCATAGATCCCGACATGGATCCGGTTGCGTACAGGTACAAATGGTATCTGGGGAACAAGCATGTAAAAAAACTGGATGGCAAGGATTTGGTGCAATCCGGCATGACCAGGAAACGGCAAAAATGGACTTGTATGATAAAAGCCGTCGATGATCAGGGCGCCTCGGGTCCTGATGGTTCGTCAAGCGTGCAGGTGGTCAATGCGCCGCCTGGAAAAGCCAAGGTGATGGTGCAGCCTGAATCACCAACATCGAGACAGGATTTGCATTGCAAAGTGGTGGAGCCAAGCTTGGATCCGGATGGAGACAAGGTCTCTTATGACTATTACTGGTATAAGGATGATATTTTGCAGAAGAGCTTGAAGGGCCGTGCCCGGGTTCCTTCAAGATTGACAAAGAGTGCTGATATCTGGAGATGTGAGGCTGTGCCGAAGGCTGCGGGATTGGAAGGACCCAGGGCGGTAAGTTCTGACGTAATTGTGCGCTAGATCACGGAAAGTTCCTGTTTTTCTGGTACACTAAAATCGTGTGGTTCTTATAGAAGTTGTGCGAATTGTGTTGACATAAAATGTGAAGAAAAAATATAGTTGAATCGGTGTCTAGTGGGAAGGGAGGATAAGGGAATGAAAGGACTGATATCGGTAGTGGTCATGGGTATGGCCCTTGCTATAACACCGGTTAATATGGCCAAGGCGTCATCCGACAAGCAAGCGGATGAATTACGCAAGGCAGTGAAGCTTTCCATGAAAGATAAAGTGAACTCTGCCGAAAAGATGACGGCAGAGATGAAAAGCTTGTTGAAGCAGGTGTTCGATACCATGGGAGAAGCAAGGGCGGAGAAGGATGTTGTCAGGATAAATTGCTTGAGAGATAAGACAACAGCGATAAAGGGATTGCTACGAATAAGCGAACAGGCAGTGGTAAATCTTCAGGAAGCTGCCGCCAAAAAAGATGAAGAAGCTGCGGAACATGAATACATCAAGGTTACGATAGCCCGGCAAAAGGTACAACAGCTTACTGCCGAAGCACAGACTTGTGCGGGTGAAGTGGGAAAATATGCCGGAGAGACAGAAGTCGAAGTCGAAGTGGATGAACAGGTGGAGAAGTTCAACCCGGATAAGGCTTTCGAAGAGGAGCCGCCCGAATATGAGCGGCCCCAGCAATCGAGCCCTTATGAATAGAAAACAGGCCAGGTGATTCAGCGGTCATCTGAATTTCTCTGTATTCGGATGGTTAAGTATAATATGGAGGTATCTATCCGGATTGTCTTGGATATTATGTTGATGTAGAAGAGAAGGAGAAAAACTTGCGTTCAAGTTATGGTTGTGATATTTCGAGACTCTATTGGAGGGGACAGCTGTTGAATATGTTGAGAAGAAGTACAAGTGTCGCCATAGTGGTATTTGCATTGACCTTGTTTATTACAGGGCAAGTACTTGCTGTAGGACCTGGTTTGGGACTTGGTGGTAATGCCAAACTTCATCCGTACCTGGATGTTGAGGGAAGATATAACTCCAACGTGAACAACCTGGCGGACAATGCAAAAGGAGATTTCATCCTTTCCTTTCATCCCGGTCTTGATTTGGCTGTGCCTGCAAGTTTTATTGACCTGCGATTGGATGGGAAGTTCGGCTATTCAAGGTATTTCGGATTAGAGGACAGCAGGCTCAAGAGAAATGTATTGACAGGCAATGCAGGCCTTGATTTGACAATCAATCCGAAGGGTGCTTTTCAACTAAAGATTTCGGACTCGTTTCAGCGGACAGAAGAGCCCAGAGATTATGTCGTTTCGTATTTGGCCGGCAGGTACGGCAATCTGGCAAAGGCTATTGTTATTGTCCAACCCGGCGGGGGTGCCTTGCGTATCGGCGCAGGCTATGGATTCGATTTTTCATACTATGATAGCGACTCGGGGTTGAAGGCTGCCAGTAACCAGAGCCACAACTTCTATTTCGACACGCGTTGGCGATTTCTGCCAAAGACATCTTTCATGATTCATTTCAATATGGCCTTGTTGGATTACCCTTATAAGGGAGCGAATTTCCAAGATATTGGCGGAAAGCCATTGAATGCCTGGATTGGTTTGAGCGGTCTCCTGACCAGGAGCCTGGCCTTCAATGTTCATGTTGGTTATGGAGATTCCCTTTTAGACAAAGGTACAGGGTTTCGCAATGCCATAGCCGAAGTGGAGATACTCCAGAGATTTCCAACGAACACTACCATATCCGGTGGTTACAATCGTGACTTCAGGGCTGCGCACCTTTTCAGGTATTATGGCGAAGACAGGGTATTCCTGAAGATTTCACAGTCATTGCTCGATGACAAGTTGGACTTGTCCGCCAAGGTAGGCTATGCGTATATTGCTTTTGGCGCGCCTGTACAACCAACGAGTGGTGGAACTTCACCAGGCAGCCGTTATGACAGCAGGGTCAGGATAAATGCATCGATAAACTATGACATCCTCAAGTTTCTTTCATTGAATGTACAATACATGCTTGTAATGGACATCACGGATTACGAATGGAAGGATACCACTCTTAATGTCACTACTCCGGCCAAGTACAACAACCACCAGGCGTGGTTGTCTATAATCTTCCATTATTGAGAAGAACGTGCTATAAAATCTTTTCGTTCCGTGCAAAGGCCGGAAGAGAAGGGAAGACTTTAGGCTTGCGTGTATATAGACCGGTAATTTTGTTGTTGTTGTATCTTGTCGCAGGATGCGCCTGGAATAAGCCACAAGACCAGCATAGAATTATACCTGAACAGCAGATTCTGTCAGCGGGAAAATCTTTTTCTTCCGACCTGGGCCCTGGAGATGTATTCGAGGTGAAGGTTTTCCAGGAAAAGGATCTTTCCGGTGTCTATCGGGTGTCATCAGCCGGTAAGATAAACTTTCCTTTGATCGGTTATGTGGATGTAGCCGGTTTGACTCCCTCGGAGGTAGCAAACAAGCTGGCCGCCCTTTTGAAGAAGGATTACCTTCGAAATCCACAAGTGGATGTTTTCGTAAAAGAGTTCAATAGTAAAAAGATTTATGTCTTCGGACAGGTCAAAAAGCCGGGTACATTCAAATATGACAATGGGATGACTATTGTCCAGGCAATTACATTGGCTGGCGGTTTTACTCCGGTTGCAGCTCCAAACAAGACGAGTGTTACCCGTGTGATGGGCAAGAAGGAGGTTCGTTTTACCTTGGCGGTGGAGAAAATCGGAGAGGGAACCGCCAAGAATTTCAAGCTGTTACCCGGCGATATCATCTTTGTCCCCGAGTCCCTTTTTTGACGCGGGAGCCGTGAATGGAAGAAACAAAAGATTTTGAAATTTCCGTTGAACTCCGTGAATACTGGAGACTTCTGCTAAAGAGAAAATGGACGATTTTTTTATTTATGGGGGCTTGTGTTATTCTTGTTACCCTCTATACGCTGAAGCAGCCCAAGATCTACCGGGCTAAAACCCTGGTTCTTATAGATAGAGAAACTCCGTCCGTGCTTTCCCGGGTTAAAGAAGTCGTAAAACTCGGCGAAACCGGTTTTTGGGGGCAACTACAATACTTGAATACCCAGATGAAAATAATCAAGAGCAGACACATAGCAGGAAAAGTGGTGGATTACCTGAACCTCGAGGATAGCCCTGATTTTTCCGGCCCGGATCCCATAGGGACGCTTCTGGGAATGATAGATGTCAAATTGATAAAGGACAGTAGACTTGTCGAGATCGATGTCGAGAACAAGAAACCCGAGATGGCTCAAAAATTGGCGAATGCGGTAGCCGAGGAATATAGGAAAGCCAATCTGGAACGAAAGACAAAGGCCACGGATGATGCAACCAAGTGGCTGGCGGTGCAACTTGACAATATGCTGGTCAAGTTGAAGGAATCTGAAATTGCATTGTACAAGTTCAAACAAGAGCACAACATAGTTACGACATCGCTCGAAGACAAGGTGACAATGATATCCAGGAAGTTGGATGCAGTTAGTGAAGAGTTGACAAAGGCTGAATCCAAGAGACGTGTGCTGGAAATAAGGTATGAACAGCTAAGGAACCTGGCTGAATCAAAGAATATCCAGACATTGGCACAGGTACTTACGAGTCCCTTGATTGAAAAATTGAGGGAGACAGAAGCGGAATTGTCCAAGGAGCGTGAAGGGCTGCTGAAGAGATACAAGGAGAAACATCCTGCTGTACAGGAAGTGGATGCCAAGCTGGAAACAGTCAGGGAAAAGATATTAAAGGAGGTCCAGGATGTTATCCTGTCGGTACAGTCCGATCTGGAAGCAGCCAAGGAGACCGAGAAAAAGATACGCCAGACATTGCAAAAGACCAAGAATGAGGCCCTTACCCTGTCCAAGTACGAAATAGATTACGGCCGGTTGAAAAGGGAGGCGGACAACTACCAGAGGCTTTACAAATTATTGCTGCAACGGCAAAAGGAGTCGGATCTAACCAGGCTCTTACATGTAAATAATATAAGTATCATTGACAAAGCCGAGCTTCCCAAAAACCCTGTCAAGCCCAGGGTCGGCCTGAATATCCTGTTGGCCTTTATCATTGGATTGCTTGGAGGGGTCGGGCTGGCATTCTTGATGGAACACCTGGACAACACCCTGAAGAGTCAGGAAGATGTCGAAAATGTCGTAGGCTTGCCGTTTCTCGGGCTTGTACCAAGTATCAAGAATGTTAACAAGGGTAATAAACACCTTCCCGGAAAGGTGGATTTATATGTCCATGAACATCCGAAGTCGTCCATGGCAGAATGCGCCAGGACAATCAGGACAAGCCTATTGTTCACCACCCAGGGCAAGTCACCCCTTAAGTTGCTCGTCACAAGCGCCGGGCCCCAGGAGGGCAAGACATTAATCGCTACCACGCTCTCTGTTACCATGGCCCAGGCGGGTAATGATACAGTATTGATAGACACCGACATGAGAAGACCGAGGGTGCACAAGATATTCGAAATGGAAACCGGGAGTAAAGGTCTTTCCGCTGCTTTGGTCGGCGAATGTTCTCTGGACGAGGCAATTATGAAGACTCCGGTGTCCAATTTGGACATAATTCCCTGCGGACCCATTCCTCCAAACCCTGCCGAACTTATAGGTTCGGAAGCCTTCAGGGAACTTGTAAGGAAATTGGAAGGACGTTACCAAAGATTGGTTTTCGATTCTCCTCCGGTAGTAGCGGTGACGGATGCCATGGTGTTGTCCGATGTCGTAGACGGAGTAGTCCTGGTTTTGAAGAGCGGAAGAACAACAAGGGAATTGGCCAAGCAAGCCAAGAAGCAACTTGATGATGTGGATGCGAAGCTACTGGGCTGTGTTATGAATGACGTGGACCTGGATTCCAGGGACTATGGCTACTATCATTACTATTATTATCACAAGTACGGTTATTACTACGGTGATAAAAGCGGAGAAAAGGCCGATACCGGCACGGAAGCTTGAGGTGACCGATCTAAAAGAACGCCTCTTGATCAGGCGACTGAAACGAGGCAACCCGGAAGCTTTCAGGACTCTAATCGACTTGTATCAACAGAGAATTTACAACCTGTGTTTTAGGTTCATGGGTAATCGTGCAGATGCGGAAGACGTTGCCCAGGATGTTTTCTGTACAATATTTTTAAAGGTTGGAACGTTCCGTGGTGATAGCAGCCTATCGACTTGGATATACCGAATTGCGATCAATCATAGCAAGAACAAGTTGAAATATCTTGCCAGGAGGAAAACCGAATCCCTGGATAACATGAGGGCTGCGGGCACAGGGTTGAATAATCCTGATTCGTCCAATATGGGCGGCCCTGCCAAGATGCTGGAGAGCAGTGATTTGAAGAACATTGTCCAGGAAGAAATCTTGTATTTGGATGAAGAACGCAGGCTTGTATTGATATTAAGAGATATTCAGGAATTGTCCTATTCAGAGATAACGCGAATAACCGGGCTCCCAGTTGGAACAGTGAAGTCGCGCCTTCACAGGGCCAGGATGGCTCTTAAGGATCGACTTGATAGGAGATTGAAAGGGGCTGGTCAAGATGAGGCATGATGAAGCACGTAAGCTCTTCAGCAGGCATGCCGACAACGAGTTGAATGAAAGGGAACTCGCTGAATTCGAGGCTCACCTTGCAGAATGCGTTATCTGCAGGGAGGAATGGGAGCGTTTCAAGGGAGCACTCGATATGGTGAAAAGCCTTGATGAAGAACCTGTTCCGGATAAATTCGTCGAAGGAGTATTGCTGAAGCTGAAAAGCAGGAACAAGGGAGCATACCTACGGCTCAAGTCCGGTGGAATTCCATATTACTTCAGGGTGCCGTTCGAATTGTTTTCCTTCTTGATGATTATTATATTGGCTTCACTGATTTTGATTCAGAATCTTTCACATAGAATAAAACCCATGGAAGATAAGCAGATACACCTGGAAAAGACGGGAGGAGAATCAACCGGTCATGATAATGTCCTGAAAGTCCGGTCAAACAAGTCTCTTCGTATTGATTTGAAGCGGGAGGTTCTTAAGTACAAGTTGATATTGCAGCAACCATCCAGGAATATTGAAAAAGGAGTAATCGACCTGGCCAAGTCTTTCGGTGCCGAATTGAAGAAAGGCACTTCTGAAAAAGAGAGCAATGTTAAAAACGGCAGGCCGTTGGTATTTATTATACCAAAGGCCCGTTTCAAGGGCTTCATGTCTCAGTTACTGAAGGGTGTCAAGGTAAAGGTCGAGAGAGAAAGCTATTTTTCGAAGAAGACTTTGAACGGCGTGGAAGTACAAATCGCGTTTGAACACCCCAGGTAGAAGGGTGGATCGTAGGATTCAGGCTGTCCTGTTTGCAAGATGCGACATTGATTTGGGGGAAATAGAAATGGAAATAGAAAAGAGTTATTGAAATTGATTCTGCTTGATCAGGCTGAAGCGGATACTGCCGACTTTTTCCCCATCTACGATCATACCAATCAAATGATCCAATCCCGCCAGGATCTAAAAGACAGGCCCCTACGGTTGAATATTACTTTTGGTCTGATACCGGTTGTTCCGGTGAACCGGCATTTGAATTAGTATCGACTCTTTCTACTATTGTACCCTCGGGCGGGGGCGCTGAAGTCAGGTGTCGAATTTTTCTTTCCCTCTGTGTTGTCAATTTCAAAATTATTTCTTTGAGTTCTTCGTTGTTGAGTTTGGAAAGAGCCTGGATGGTTTCATCGAGGATATCTTTGTCACGAGTAGCTTCATCTCTCAATGAGGTGACCAGTTCATTGAAGGGCTCCACCAAGTCCTTGAGTTCATCCTTTTTACGAAGCCGGCCTACTTCCTTGAGGTGACCTGCCGCCAGGTCCATCAGGCTCCTGCGGATCCTATACATGGGCCCGGCGATTCGATGGGTCATGAGGACTCCCACCAGTATAACGCTTAATGCCTGAACCAGAATGAATAAGCCAAGGTAGATTAGTAATCTCTGGTCCCCCCAGGCCACCATGTCCTTCAGCTCGGGATTAGTAATGTTCATGATCTCTGTTGCTTCCCGGGCCTTGTCATAGACCATGTAACCCAGGATGCAGGAAATCGCCGTACTCATCAAGAGTACTGAACCTACATACTTGAGTTGAAACCGCTTGTCGATCAAGTAGGTGCGTTGAAAAAATCCAGGCCTTTTCTCGGCCATATTGTACTCTCCCATTCACAAATAGAACGAATTACTTTGAAAGTAATTATCCATCAGATGTCCGGTATGTCAAGCTTTTTCATTACCATCATCATCCGGAATATCCATGTCTTTTTCTCGAAAAACTTTAGCAAACTTTTTTTTGACCATCTCTATGGCCTGGTTTCTGCCGGTTATTGTTCCCTCAAGGCGGCCGTCTTCCACAAAGGCGAGGATTTTTCCAAAAATGGGCCCCGGGTCTAAACCAATTGAGATCAAGTCATGGCCCGTGATCAATGGTTTTTCCAAAGCCGGCGTGTTTTTAAACTCGGCCCGCTTGGCTATGCAGTATTCATAGTTTTCAAGGTTTCCATGGCTTGCAAGGCAGTCGGCCTTGTGCAATTCGAGGAGGTCGAAAATATCCTCTCTTGCCAGGAATTTTTTTAATTTTGCCTCTCTCATGTGCACTGTATCGCCTATCCGCATATGATCCTTCACAAGGCCGACCAACCTGTTGGTCTGCGAGTTGGAAAGTCTGAGCCTCCCGGCTATTCGTGCTGCTATTTCCGCCCCTTTTTTAGCGTGGCCATTGAATCTTATTCTGTCCGATTCAGAATATGTACTTGGTTTACCGATGTCATGGATTAAAGCGGCAAGGCGAAGGACCGGGTCGTCGCTCTCTATGTTTTTCAATGTCAGCAAGGAATGGAAATAGACATCTCCCTCGGGATGGAACTCTTTGGGTTGGGCTGTTTCTTTCATACTTTCGACCTCGGGAATAACATGTTTCAAGATCCCCAGGTCATCCAGTAGTTTAATGCCATAGCTCGCATTGTCGGCGCCGAGTAACTTGAATAGTTCCTCTCTTATCCGTTCTGCACTAACCGAAACAATTTTAGTGGAAGAACGCCTGATGGCATCAGCCGTATTTTCATCTATGCTGAAATCCAAGACTGTGGCGAACCTGACGGCCCTGAATATGCGCAGCCTGTCTTCTTCGAACCTGGCATTGGGATCGCCGATGGCCCGGATAGTCCGGTGGTTCAAATCCTCGATGCCGCCTACGAAGTCTAAAATTTTATTTTTGACAGGATCGAACATGAGCCCGTTTACCGTGAAATCGCGCCTGTTGGCGTCTTCTTTCGGATCAACAGTGAACACAACTTTGTCAGGCCTCCTCTTGTCCGAGTAGCTGCCGTCACGTCTGAATGTTGCCAAATCGAAGGCAAAACCGTTTTCAATGACACGAACGACGCCGAAGGATCTGCCCACGGGAATTGTGTGCCTGAAAAGAGATTCAATATTCTTTGGAGTGGCCGAAGTGCCGATATCGAAATCAAAGGGCTCTCGATTGAGCATCATGTCCCGCACAGCTCCGCCTACGAACAGACCTATGTATCCTGCCTCCTGTAATTTTCTTACTATGAGTTCGGCAGTCTCTTTTTTGTTCAATGCAGGTTCTGTCATCAATGTCGTTTTTTCCCGGCAGGCCGGCGCCTGGCCCCAAGGGCGGAAAGTATTTGTTTGAATGATAAAATAGAGCCGCCTGCCGGGCTCTCCAGGGCTATGCCGTAATTATCGGACCGTCCCATTATTATCCATCCGTCAACAAGAGGCGTATGTTTGAGACGCTGGCGCTCATCTTTCTCCAGCCTGTTGAGGTTTGTGGTTAAATTGTTCAATGTTGCGCCGCTTTTACCGTCGAGACTTATCAATGTCCTTTTGGGCCTGGTATAATTGACGACCAGAAGGGCCGGAGGTTTTTCACCCGGCTTGCCCGGATCCGCATTATGGCGGATCCATTGAACCATTGGAGATGGGTCCGACAGGTGAAGGCAAGTAACTTCTTTCTTTTTTTTCCCGGTCCTCGACGGCAATCTCACAAAGGACTTTTTGGAATATCGCATGTCATTCGCCATCATTTCCTGGAACCGGTTGCGGAATATTTCCCCTTCTCTCTCAAATGGGTTTGCTTTCAAGATCAAGCTTGCGTCAGGTTTGCATCCCATTTCTTCTACAAGAGCGCAGGTGTATTCGCACAGGTACATCCCTCTCTTTAGAAGATAGAGATCCCCCTCACTTCTCGGTGTGCCGTGCATCCGGTTACGCTCGCATAATCCAATAAAGATCCCCAAGGGGGTGTTCCAGGGTTCACTTGTAACAGGCAGCAGCATCATCGAGCATAATTCAGTATATGAGGCAAGCCAGGGCGCTCCCCGGGGCAAAACCCCGTGCTCTATCAGTTCCTGGGAGAAAAAGGCCGAAACAAGGTGGTCGAATGAAAGCGGGCTTGGCAAAGTAATAGCGGTATGTCTGATGTTCATGTTTTGAATATTGTTTAATACCAGAGATGGCCGCATGTAGATCAGGGCCGCAGTAGAAGCGGTTTCCTGTCTGAATGATCTCCGGTCGATGGATCCGGACTCTTCGCCGGGGCCAAGCCCGATGGTCAAATGACTGTATTTTACTCCTTTGCTGTCTGGATAATGGAATTTCGGCCTGAACCTGACCAGATCTCTTTCACCAAGTATGACATAAGGTGAAATTTCCCTGTTGAATCCTTTAGGGACAAACGGGGCCTCTTTTCGGGTGTTGAAATGCCCGCCAAGATGCCTATAGGTCGCAGGGCCGGCAAGTATGGCATTTGTTGGAGCCTGATCTTCCAGCCTGAAGGCGAGGTTTACGGTTGAGCCAACGGCAGTCAACTGCATTCTTTCATATGTCCCGGTATTGCCGACGACCGCTTCTCCCGTGTTGATGCCTATCCTGGTTTCAAGTGGGGGAAGGCTTTTTGCCAAGCGCCTGTTCTTATTGAACTTATCCAGTTCACCAAGCATGGCCAGGGCGGCCTTTACAGCTCTATATGGATGATGACCGCCCGAATCACCGCGAAACAGTACCATCAGGCCGTCGCCCAAGTACTTGTCCACGAGTCCGTTATATTCGCGAATTACTTCACCTAATGCTCCAAAATAGTCATTGAGCGTATCAAGGACTTCTTTTGGATCCCGGTCCGCTGAATAGGCTGTGAAACCCTGCAAGTCTGCCACTAATATCGTGAGTACTTCTTTGCGTCCTCCAAGAACAGCAGCCTTGGATTCCTGCTCACGACCTGCAATGAAAGCAACGTGCCTTTTTACGGCCGCATCCAGGTTGGCATTTTCCAAAAGTGAATTGATTCGCTCAATCAACCTGTTGTCCGCGAGGCTCCTGGCCAGTCCCAGAGCTTCGTCAAGGAGACTGGTGGTTTTTTCAACAAGTTCGGTATTACCAGGTTCCCTGCGTAGCCTGTCCCCAAGGAGTTTTGCCCTGTCATACTTTGTCGTAGCAACTTGCCGCAATGCATCGACAGCCTCGAAATCGTTTTGGGCCAGGCCAAAGGCTTCAGCAGCTCTTTTTTCTGCTCCCATATCGCGGAGAATTCTGCCCCGTAGCCTGGATGCTACCGCAAGTCCGAACTTGTTGTTGAGCCGCGTGAAGCTTGGAAGTGCCACGTTGTCCAGCATGTCCAAGGCATTGCCAAGCTCACCTTTTCGCCATGTGATTTTCGCCAGGTTCTTTATTGCAAATGCTTCTACAAGCTTAAGCCCCGAAGCCCTGCTTATCTGAAGGCATTCCTCAAAAAGGGAAACTGCGGTTTCTTCGCGTCCAAGACCTGCATGTGCTCGCCCAAGATCATTGAGAATATGAGCGAGTTGATATTGATCCGTGAGTTTCCTGGCTGCAGCCAGACCTCGTTTGAGTATGCCCAATGCGGCATCGTGGTTGCCTTGATCCAGTAACAAACGTCCGAGTTCACCGCATGCCCGGGCCTGACCGTAATAGTCCTTTTCAGTGACATAGAGTTCAAGAGCGATTTCAAACCATTTGCCGGCCTGCTCCGTACGACCTATTGCGCCGAAGAAGAGGCCTATACTTCTTGCAGCAGCAGCCCTCTCGCTTTTTCGGGAACCGGCCAGACTGTATGCCGCTTTCAACCTTTCGTATGCATCGAGGTACTCACGTCTCTCCAGGAGAATTCTTCCCTCGGCCAGTGCCAATCTGCATTTTGCCAAGCCATATCGTCTCGTTTGTCGCTTGTCGGCTTCACGAAGCAGTTCCAAAGCCATTTGTTGATTCTGATCACCTCTTTGGCGCCTCAGGTTTTCAGCGATGGCAGCAGCTGAAAGAGCGATAAAGGTCT
Source organism: Deltaproteobacteria bacterium (assembly GCA_013152945.1). GTDB lineage: Bacteria > Myxococcota_A > JAADFL01 > JAADFL01 > JAADFL01 > JAADFL01. The sequence continues at coordinate 62,672 of JAADFL010000078.1, forward strand.
GGTTCTGTTCGGCAAGGAAGAATTGGTAAGATGCTTCCAGTATTGCCTCTGCTTTTTCGTGCCTTCCCGTGTCCGATAGCACCTCTCCGAGCATAAGATTGATAACGGCTGATTCTTCACCTTGTGTGTTTTCAGCCGCGCTTTCAAGAACTGAAATCGCTTTTTCGTGCCTTCCGTTACGCCTCAGGGAAGTGATGTCCTTTTTAATTTGATCCCTGTTGTTCTGTTTTGTAGTTCTCGTTGTTCCCACTTTCAAAGCTCCAAATCACCGGATATTCTTTGCATGGATGCCAATGTCCTGGATAAAAATTCATCCAAACCGAATCCAAGGTCGATGCAGGAAGATATCTGCCGTCTGTCGGCGCCTGCGGCAAACCTTTTTTCCTTGAATCGTTTTTTGAGAAAAATAAGGTCCACGGCTTTCAAGCTTTTCTCCGGATGCATTAACGCAGATGCTACAATCAAGCCGGTTGTAGGATCCACTGCGTATAATGCTCTGTCGAGGTTGGATTTTCTCTCGGCCTTATTGCAATGAGCAAGGATCGCGTTTGTAAAATCCTTGTCAAAGCCTTCCTGTCCCAATATTTCCACAGCCACGATTGCATGTTTTTCAGGGTTTTGTTTCGTAAGTTCGACATCCAGGTCATGGAGCAAACCCGCGAGGCCCCATGTTTCCGGCTCTTCGCCGAATTCCGGCGCCAGGTCCTCGAGTGCAGCTTCACAGGCGAGGCAGTGCTTCCTCAAGTTCTTGTTTTTCACGTATTTCGTGAGGAGAAGCCAAGCATCTAACCGGTTCACCTGGACCTCCATGAGCCTCTACTTTTTTTTGATTTTGGTTGTTCATTGAACAGGGATAGTTGGGAGCACTTCAGGCAGGTACTCGATTTTGAAGAGGCTATCTTGTACCTGCACGCATCCATGGGTGACCATGCATCCTTTAATGTACACCAGACATATTTCGAATTTTGCGATTTGAAATCTGCCTGTTTCATGGCAACAAAGAGTACCAGAGCATTGGACTGTTGCCAATAATATTTATTGGCGTCGGCCTTAACTTTGGAGAAATTCTGACAGTCTGTCGGCGACTATTCCAACAAAGTCCGCATCATTTTTCGCGAATCCTCCAGGCTTGTTCAGCAATTGAATTACAGCCATTACAGGGTTGCGGCCCACAGGAGCAGTAAGGAGGTTCTCGGTTTTATAACCGGTCAATTCATCTATCTGGGGATCGAAATGGGGTGAGGAATATGCATTGTCCAGGATGGTTATTTCCCCTGTCCTGGCTGTTCTGCCGGCTACGCCTTTTCCCATCGGCAGGGACAAGCCTTCCAATTCCCTTCCTCTTGTTGCCGCAGAAAATATTTCGTGGCTCTCCCGGTCGACCAGGAATATCGTTCCTCTTTCAGCTCCGCTGTCTCTGACCAGGAGCTCAAGGAGTGTGTCCAAGACCTCGAACCGGTCCGCCTCACGGTCGGAGAACAGCCCGTCCAAGCTATTGAGGCATGGAAAGCGGTTGTACAAAAGGTTTGGATCGTCCCTGGAATTCAAAATGATTCCTCCTCGTCATCGAAGAAATCCGCCCCCAGATCCATGTCATCATCCGGTGGTAGAGATTCCTTGATGATGGCATCAGGAAAATCCGTGTCTTGTATCGTTTCATCTTCCGGTCTTGGTTTTTTATTCGCCTGTTCCGATTGTGTGGCTTTGGATGTCTTGTTGCTTGGCGCTTCATTTTGATTTGCACCACATTTGGGGCAAATCGGTTCCGGCCTTCCAAGGTCATAGAATTTACCGCCACACGAATAACAGATATATTTCTTGCCTAACTTTATTACCGGTTTTGCCATTTGACTCGCGGCCTCCAAAAAATACTTTGTCCAACAACCGGCCAACAATGTTATTGGCTGGATTCTATTTCTTGCCTGGTTTTCAACATCATCCTGCACCTTGTCCCGAGTTTGGTCTCATTTCCTTCTAAAGCACATTTTTCAAGTTCCGCAGCAGCATCCTTTTTCCTGCCCAACTTTTCGAGGCATACGGCAAGGTGGAAATGAGCTTCTGGAAATTGGAAACCCGGACAGCGCTCAATTGATTTTCGAAAAGCAGGTTCGGCCTTTTCCGGTTTTCCGAGGGCCAGGTATACCTGTCCAAGGTGCTCCCAGCCACGGCAGAATCTTGGATTGTCTCTTACGGCTCGTTCGAGGTGGTACATGGCCTGCTTGAAATCACCCTTCTTGAACCAGGCCCAACCTATATTGTTCTCCGGAAGCCATGGATACGGGTACAACACGTCTGTTGCGGCATTCTCACATGCCTTTATCGCTGAGTCCCAGCGGCCCAGGGAGAGATACAGGGCTCCGAGGTTGTTCCATGCGTCCGAGTAAGCCGGCTTGATCTCGATTGCCTTCTTGAAGCTGGCCTCCGCCTTTTCGAACATTTCCTTGCCCATGTATACCAGCCCTATGGTGTTATGGATTTTTGGATCATTGGGCGACATTCCAAGGGCTTTGAACAGCTCTCTGAAAGCTGTGGACGGGTTATTCTGGTGAAGTGCATCAACTCCGAGTTCATAGTGGATGTCAGCATCTTTTTTGAGTTGCGGATTTGTTTCAGAGCACCCGGAGGTTGTCATTGCAAAAGCAGCGACCAGCCCGGATATCCATTTGAAATAACTTCGAGTTCTCATGATCCTGCCATGGGTGTTGAAAGTGGTTTAGCGAGTATACAGATCGAAATCATCCGAAGCCATATTTGTTTCGGCTGCTGTCCACCTCTTGTCGATTATAGGGTTGTCGATCATGACGTTATCTCCGCCCATGTTGCCTTCGCCGATGATTATCCTCAAGAAAACCGTTTTGCTGAAAGATTTTCTTCCAGCCGATAGATTCTTTGTTGCACTGAAATGGACCTTGTTCTGGCCCGGATTCAGGTACTTGGTAATCTCGTATACTATCTGTTCGTCTGTAGACCGTATTTTCTTGATCCACTTGCTGTTGATGTATACGTCAACGTCGTACTGGGCATCACCCTTGACTTGGGTGACAAGCCAGTACCTCTTTGTCATAGTGGTCGGCCTGGTCTTGGTGGCAGGCCCTGACATTGCAGAGTTGGAATTGTCCTGTCCCACGGTCTTGACCTGGTAACCAGGAGCAGTGATGTATACGTTGCCTTGGTCGTCGATTTGGACCTGGCAGCCCTTGAAGACCTGGTTGGTGAGGCCGTCCACCTTGACGCCATTCAGGTAGATGCTCCTGGCCAATGCCGCCCCGGCTGTAAGCAATACGGCCAATACTACAAATAATACAGGCTTTGAGAATGTTAGACCTCTTTTTCTTAACATCGGCCCAACCTCCGGTTCAGGCTTCGAATATTAATTAGAACCATACGAGGTGGTATTGTCAATACAAAGCTCTTAAAATGTCAAGAAAGATGGTTTTGCT
>JAADFL010000079.1 GCA_013152945.1 Deltaproteobacteria bacterium
TGCTGCATACCGGGCTCCGGAGATAGTGATACCGACACTGATAGTGACATTGATACAGATACCGACATTGACACTGATACGGATACAGACATTGATACAGATACAGATACTGATACTGATGCCGACACAGACCCTGGATCAAGGGATGCCGCAGTTGTCTGTGCTCGTTGGAAAAGGGACTACGTGATGCAGGAAGGCAAGTGGACAGGGGATGCATCGACTTGCGATGCAGGTGAATACCAATCGCCGGGCCCGGAAAACACCTTGAAGGTGCTGAACCTGTTTCGATGGCTCGCAGGCCTTCCACCTGTGGTGGAGAACAGGGACGAGCGCCAGGCCCAGCAGGAGTGCGCCCTGATGATGCAGGCCAACGGCCAGCTTTCACACAACCCGCCCCAAACGTGGAAGTGTTACACCGGCGCCGGTGCAGGTGCTGCAGGCTCCAGCAACATTGCGAGCACTTCGTCGGTCAGCGCAATCCCCTTGTACTTCTCCGACCCCGGAACCGGCAACCATGCGAGTCTCGGCCACAGGAGATGGCTCCTTTCGAACGGTCTCGGCAGGATCGGCATAGGCTCGAGCAGCGGGGCTTCATGTCACAATGTTTTCGGAGGAGGAGGAAGCGCGAAGAATGTATGGGTTTCCTGGCCTTCGCCCGGCCCGTTTCCAATTCAGGCCGTGACTGCTTCATGGAGTTCTCTTGACAGGACAGGATGGCATGTCCAGTCGAATACCGTCAGCTTCAGCGAGGCCCGGGTAAAAGTGACTGTAGGCGGCGAGGAAAAACCTGTAACATCCAGAGTGCTCCAGGGAAACTATGGATGGTCATCCGGCTTTGCCTGGGATGCCTCGGGCTGGAAGAGCGAGGCAGGCAAGGTGTACCATGTGGAGATAACAGGCACGAAAAAGAGCGGCCAGCCTTACCCGATTACATATGATGTCAAAATGGTGGACTGCAGGTAATCAACTGAATTTTCATTCTTGTACCCGGCCTGGAGCAAGTCACTCCATTATCCACTCGATTGCCTTTTCAAGAACATCGTCTTTGGATTCGGCCAGGCCCTCCGGGGTCAACCATACGCGTTCGTCAGGTTCCTGATCGGTTCCTTCCAGCACCGAGTTGTCGCTGGCATCGATCATTATGAAATCAGGCAACATGAACTGAAAATACTTGGAATACCTTCCTGCATCGATCGGTATGCCCTGGGTGTTGCTCATGTAGCCGCTGAACGATCCGTGTGTCGGCAAGCCGAAACGCCTTACCTTGTCCTTGATGTGCGAAAGCATCCATGGAATTGCGTCTCCTGCGGATATGGCCCTGGGACCGACCAGGACGGCAATCTTGCCGGAGTAGGTCTTGTCGGCTTTTCCAATCATGGATTCATGACCGACAATCAGCATTTTCTTCCTCTTGTCCTTTTGAAGCACATCCCTTTGAGCCAAGTCGGATGTCTGAATTTGCTGATCTCCTCTTAAAAGAGCCTCCCAGAGGGGTTGAAAAGCCGCAGTAATGCCTCCCCGGTTGTACCTGACATCGAATATCATGCCCTTGCTGTCATTATGGTTCTTAAGCAAGTCGGCGACAGCATTCTCCGTACTAGTATCCATCCACCTTACAACAGCGTACACGACCTGGTTGTCTTGAAGCATGGTGGATATTACAGGTCCCTGGCGCCAGGTATTTCCGGTAACGGCTTCATTCGGCAGGGCGAACCCGGGCCTGTCGAAACATATTATCCTGCCTTTATTCATGTTCATCGTGGGCCCCAGGTCCAGGGACTCTATGGTCCCGTCTTTCCTCCTGACCTCCAGTGTTTCGTGGAAGAAGAAGCGGTTGTAGAGAAAACTGCCCGGGAAAGCCCACTCCTTGGAAGTTTTGCTCGCAAAGGCCGTGCCGCACGGTACAGAGGTATCCCAGTTTTCAAAAACATCTGCCTCGATATCTTTCCAGTCCCTGCCGTCATATCCGAGAATCTCGTCACCGGGTTGCAGGTTCAGCGGGTTGTCCGGGATGCTCCTGTATACCACCAGCCTGTCATCAAGTGTCTTCGTGGTACAGGCCAGGTCGGTGTTGTCCGTCAGCACCACAGTTGAGATACTGTTACAGGCATCACCCACCATCAGGCTGGCATGCCCATCGCCGAATTCCATTATCATTCTCGAGAGCGCTCCTCCGAATGCACCAAGGGATTCGGCGTCCTTTACCTGGTTGCCGTAATGTTCATGCACCTGGTCCCAGTCCAAGTCGGGCCTGGCAACGAACCCGGGGGCATAGTCGCTTGCATACTGCCAGGCGAAATCGAAGACTTTTGTTCTGGTCTCCAGGTCGGGTGGACCCAGTTCACCGGATGGTAAATCGTTCGGCACGCAGTATCCGAACCTGCAAGCCTCGTCGGGCACCTTGCAATCGTAGCTGCTGTTGCATTCTTTGAACTGGTCCAGGCTGTCCCGCTCACCCGGAACAATTGCGATGTCGTCGAATCTTGCTGATCCCGGCCCGTCCAGCCATAAGACGATCCTCAAGTGGTCGCCACGGGGGTCGTACGATACGGCGTATGTTTCGGTTTTGCTCCATTCCTTTGAAAGTTCTACGGGTTTGTTGGATGCACCCAGGAAAGGCGTATTTTTCTTGCCTTCCAAGTACAGGCTGATACCCGCCCTGGAATCACCTTGCACTGAAATGGATGCATCGAGACGGAGTATGCTTCCGACCAGGTTTTCGTCATCCACCACTTGCTCCACTTCGAGCCTGCCCTCATCATGGTTCGAGAGCTCGAGCACCCTGCCGCTCCTTCCTGTAACCTTGTCCAGGGCCACGGTGCCTGTTTTCGGACTCCCGGGTGAAATGCTCCAGCCCTGGATTCCGCCTTTTGAGTCAAGGGAGCATTCAAAGCCTGCATTCAGTACGCCCTTGACGGGCAGGCACCTTGACGGCGCCTGTTCGAAGCATCCCGACATAGAGGGTTGCAGCCACAGTATCGTAAGAAACATGACAAGGTATTGCTTGAATCGTTCCTCGAGTTCGGCCATTTCACATTGTCCTTTCGCCTGTTATATTCTATTTTGTTTTCTTTTTCATCACATGAGAATGAAGGTCTTCCACTATGGGCCTTATCATTGATTCGAAACGAATCCTTATGCCCTTGTGCTTGTCGAGCATGTAGTCCAGTGCGGCCAGTATATGAGGTTTCGCAGTGTAGTCCCGGTCTTTGGGCACGGGCGCAAATTCCTCCACCTGCAGGTAATCCATTGCATCGAACTTGTTGCCGGTGAGGGAAGCAATGTTGCCGAGGGCCGTAATAATCGATTCGAACTGGCCGAAGAGCTTGTCCTGCGAGGGATAGGCTGTGTAAACGCGCATCTTGTAAGCCATGTCTTCGCCGTTCAGCCTGACCCTGTGTACTACTCCCCTGCGCCATGGTTTGAATCTCAATGGAACGAGAATGACGAATTCATATTCAGGGAATTCGTACATCGGGATTTCCTTGCCGGTTTTTTCCTCCAACCGTTTCAAGGCCAGGGCGGTAAAGAAGTGAGCAAGGTCGTGTTCAGGATGCTGCCCCTGCCATGCCGCACTCCAGGCAATGTCGGGATTCTGCTTTTCGATCCATGACTCCACCTTGTCATATACAGACCTGAAAAATTGCATGGCTTGGTTTCGGGCAGTGCCGCCCCCGGCCACTTCGAGGAGCCTGTCGTATATCTCTATCTCGCTGACGGCCAGTTGCTCCACCCTGTTTGACGGAACTCCAAGCCTGCGGGCCGACTCAAAAGCCTCGGCCATCCTGACCTTTGCGTATTCATCAGGATCAACTCCTTCCATCGGGGCCAGGCCGTCACCGTTTGTTACCCAGAGGAACTTGCCCTTTTTCCAGGCCAGTCTGGATATTGTTCCCGCAGGCCCTACCTCGTCATCCTGGTGCGCGAAAACGAATACATGTTTAAGGTCCGGGTCGAGATGCTCTTTGTTCGGCGGCAAGTAAACAGGACCGTAATTCATGGTTTTCCTCCGTTACATTTTTCAGCCATTCCTCTTTGCAAAGTCTTTCAGAAAGGCGGCCAGTTCGATAATGGATTCGAGCGAGACCGCGTTGTACATGGAAACCCTGAGTCCCCCAAGCGAGCGGTGCCCCCTGATCCCTGTGAAACCATCGGCTTTTGCTTTAGCGACAAGCTCATTTTCCATCTGCTCATCGGGCAGGCTGAACACTGCATTCATTTTCGACCTGTGGCTTTCCGGGACCGGGCATTTGTAAAAGCCGTTGCTGGAATCGATTATGTCATAGATCAGGGATGCCTTGGCCGATGCGAGTCTTTCCATCGCTTTGACTCCGCCCCTGCTTTCGATCCAGTCAAGAACGAGTTTCATCATGTATACATTGAACGTGGGCGGTGTATTCAACAAAGAAGATTTCGCAGCATGGGCCCTGTAAGATAGTATTTCCGGCAAATCGCTATTTGCTCTGTCAAGCATTTCCTTGCGTATTGCAACAACGCATACGCCTGCCGGTCCCAGGTTCTTTTGTGCACTCGCATAGATCAATCCAACATCATCCAGGTTTAATTGTCTGGACATGATATCGCTCGACATGTCCAACACGAGCGGCACTTTTCCTGTTTCCGGCAATTTCTTCCATTGGGTCCCGTATATGGTGTTGTTTGTGGTCAGGTGACAATATGTTGCATCGGCATCCATGTCCAACTCGGACATGGCGGGAATTCTCGTGTAAATTTCGTTTTCCCTTGTGTCCGCTGCGATCCTCGACGGTCCAAAGTAACGGGATGCATTGAATGCCTTGTTGCTCCACGCGCCTGTCAGGACATAGTCCGCGCCCTTGTACGGCCCCAAAAAGTTCATGGGCAGCATTGCAAACTGGGTCGTGGCACCGCCCTGGAGAAAGAGGACCTCCCAGTTTTCGTCCATGCCCATGAGGTGCTTGAACATGGATCGCGAGGCTTCGTGTAGTTGAACGTATTCCCTGGAGCGGTGCGAGGTTTCCATGATGCTCGCGCCTGTATTGCGCCAATCGGGCAAATCTTGCCCGGCCTTTTGAATCACCTCCAAGGGCAAGGCCCCTGGCCCGGCTCCGAAATACCTTACCCGATGCACCGGATTCTCTCCATTTCGTTACTCCAAGCAGAATAGATACTCTACTTCCAAACATCCGGTGTCAACCGCAAGTTGCCGGGACAGGCGATATTGTTACAACTTAAATGAATCAATTTTTTATCAGGGAAAGAGAATGGTAATTGGAGGTACGGGTCTTGGAAGTATCGGTCAAGATGTTGACTTGTCGGCAGCTTTGTTTTTTTGACGATTTATTATTTGGGACACCAGGAGCAGCAACACCATCTGGCAGCCCGTAAGCATGAGAATGGAATTCTCTACCTGGCGTGTGCTTTCCGTTTTGAGAATGCCGAAAGAAACCATTAATGCATTCAACCCGCAGACGATGAGGATTGTCCAATTTAGGAACATGATCAGCTTTAAAGGATCTCCTATGATAATCTTTCCCTTGGCTTTTTGCTTGATATCATTTGCTTGAATCATCTTTATTCTCCTTTGTAATTAGGATGAAGGTTTACTGTAATCACCCGATACCCCTATCCGAAACCCGGCTGCTTGTATTGACCGCATTCCGGACAAACGGTGTCTGGTTACCAACGATTTTTTCCGAGTTCTTGTCGTTACCCTTTTTCTTGTCGTCTCCACTTGTGCTCCCGGTTTTATCGTTTTTCTCACCATTGCTCTTTTTATCGTTTTCGGTCTTGTCCTGTTCCTGATTTTCTTCAGGGTGTGT
>JAADFL010000080.1 GCA_013152945.1 Deltaproteobacteria bacterium
CGGATTAAAGGCGGCGTAGGACCATTGATGCCGCTCTTTAGGGCCATGGGGCTGGTGCACGTGGGAAAGGGGACTGCCTTTGGAATGGGAAAGGTGGAGATGGGTGTGCCCGGTTAGGGCAATGGGAATATTTTGGAGATTTGTTTTTGTAATGTGTCATATTTGGAGCTTTTTCTGCGTCAGTTTAAACGCAGGCGGCATTGCAGGTCTGTCGACGAACGAACTGCATGCTGTATGAGCGAGGTTTTGGCAAGGAGGAGGCTATGTCAGGTACATGGTTGTATAGGTACGAGGTCAAGGGAATACAGAAGTTTATCCTGGCGACCAACAAGCTCAAGGAAATCAGGGGCGCGTCCAGTCTTATCGAGGACATAGGGAGTCTGTTCAGCAATGCCTTGGCTGGATGTGGGCTGGACGATACTATGTTCAAGACCCTCGAACCTCCTGCAGCAGGTGGAGCCACCATTGAGGTAGGCTCTGAACATCTGGAGAAACTGGAAGAATTCATGGCGGCATGGCCCATGATAGTTCACCTGCACGCGCCAGGCATACAGGTAGTGCAAGCAAAGGTTGAGAAGCAAAAGGATAGTGTATCACTCTACCGCAAGCTGGCATCTGAGCGGTCAAGGCAATCGGTCGAGCTGCCCGAGGCTGGTCCGCTCGTAATGCGCGCTCCGCGTACAGGTCTTCCTGCATCGGAGCTCGGAGATGAACCAGTGGACAAGGGGACCGTTAAGGTCGCTCTGGATCCCGGCTCCAAACGCAAACGCGATGTAAAAGAGCAAGACTTGCTCGGGGAAAGGATAGGTCAGGAGTACAGATGGCTGGAGAACTTGGAAGAGCTTTCACATTCTTATGTAGGAGTTGTCCACGCCGACGCCAATGATCTCGGTATGCACAAGATAGAGCTTGCAAAGGAACAAGGAATTGAGGCGCTAAGAGATTTTTCCGAAAAGGTGGGCGATGCCACCATTGAAGCCGTAAGACAGGCTGTTAAGGATGTGTTGGAGGCAAAGCAGAGAAAAGATGGAAAGCTGCCTGCAAGGCCAATAGTGGTGGGCGGCGACGATGTGACCTTTATCATACGGGCTGACTTGGCCTTTGATTTCGCAGTCAAGTACCTGAAGGCTTTCAGGGAGCAAAGCAGGGACAGGGGGCTCGATCTCGAGGCTGCTGCAGGTGTGGCGCTGGTTCACAAGAGCCATCCTTTCCATATGGCGTACGCTCTTTCAGAGGAACTATGTAGCTTTTCGAAAAAGACCTTGAGAGGCCGCCTGAATGGAAGAACGCCTTCATCCATCTCTTTCCTGCGGCTCACCACCTCGTTGTCTGGAAGCTACGAGGATGAAATACGAAATATATGGCTGAGGACATCGGAAGATGTCATAGGCGGCGAAACTGACAGGGAGGCGGCGAAGCTGCTCACCATGTGCCCGTACACGCTTGATGAGGTGGATGGTTTTATCACGATCAGCAGGCTGGAAAGTTTGGCCAAGTTGGTTTCTAAAGAGGAGGGGGGAGAAGATGACAAAGTCCTGCCTGCAGGGGTCATTAGAGATATAGTCGGGCTGCTTCAGGCAGATCCAAAACGGGCGAAAAAGCGCTGGCAAAGGTTCGGCCAGGTCGCCAAAGACAAATACGGTGATGCCTGGAAGAGCTGTGCCACATGGTTCAAAGAAGCAGGTGGTGAACCGGGGAATGGCCCTTGGGTGCCTTTCAAACTCAAGGACGAAAATGCAATCACAGCGACTCCATGGTTGGACGTGCTGACCCTGGTCCACGTGGACGAGGACTGAATATTCGGAGGTGACGCGCATGGCTGTACTGAAGATAGATATCCATTCATACTGGCACGCAGGCTCAGGGCGTGGCAGGGGAGCAGAGGCCGACGCAGTGGTGATGAAGACCAGGTCGGGATTGCCGTACTTGCCTGGCAGGACCATCAAAGGCCTGGTCAGGGAGTCGATGAGGCTGGCTGAAAGTTCGGGGGTATACCCAGGGCTCAAGGGCAGGACGGATGAGCTTTTCGGCCAGCGAGATAGTGTGGTTGATTCCGAGCACGACAAGGGAGCGGGGCGATTCAATGTAAGGTCAGGAGCCCTTCGCTTCTCTGACGCGCGGTTGGGCAGGACCCAAGAGGAGCATGAGAAGTGGGAGTCATTCGCCTCGACCAACAAAGGCAAGGAGCTTGAAGCGAACCTATTCTCTATCCTCTCTTCCACTGCCATGGATGAGAAGGGGCTTGCAAAGAACAAGACGCTGCGTAGCGTTGAGGTTGCGGTTCCATTGACATTGTATGCATTTGTCGAACCTGTGGACGGTACGGATCCTGCTGAATGGCTGAATGACTTGGAAAAAGCCCTACCGCTGTTGCGAGCCTTGGGCTCCAAACGGACTCGCGGATTCGGCCGGTGCACGGTCACCCTTTTGCGTGAAATGGGGGTGGAAGGATGAGAAGGCTCTTTTTCGAGGTGGAGTTGCTATCGGACACCGTGCTGCCGGTGAATGCAGCGACCGAGGGGCCGAGACAGTGCTTGAGCTACATTCCCGGGAGCGTGATGCTCGGTGTTGCAGCGGCCAGGATGTACTCCAGCTCCGATGTGGATCCGTTCATGCTTTTCCATTCCGGGAAGGTACGTTTCCTGCCGGCATACCCCATCGGGGCAGACAGGGGCCACAGCCTGCCGGTACCGCTTTCATACCATCATGAGAAGGACTGGAAAGACAGTGAGCTGAAGAAGGTGGCGCTACCCAAGGAGCCCACTGCCGAGTTCAGAAATTTCGCCATGGGAGGAAGTCTTAACAGGCCAAAGAACCTTGAGGGCAAGTTCTTTACAGCCAATGGGTTGCTGTTCGACCCGGAGAAGGTCATGTCATTGAAGACCGCCATAGACCCTTCCACCGGCAGGGTAGACGAGAGCAAGCTGTTTGCATACGAGGCATTAAGGGCTGGCACCAAGTTCCTGGCGCGCATTCATTTGGATGACGACGTCCCTACAACAGTAGATCAGGCCCTGGTGGACGAACTTACAGGTGGCGTGGTCTCCTTGGGGCGTTCGCGGTCGGCAGAGTTCGGCAGGGCCAACATTAGCCAGGTTGACAGAGTGCAGGACTGGCCCGAGTCCGGATACAATGATGGGCTGCTCATATACGCCTACAGCGATCTCGCGCTGTATGAGCCGGAATCCGGGGCGCCGACATTGGAGCCGAAACCAGAGCATTTCGGCCTGGACATGGAGGTAGACTGGGATCGCACGTTCATCAGGACCAGGCGATACTCAACAATAAATGCCAAGAGGAAAAAGCCTGACTTGGAGCGGCAGGTCGTGTGTGCCGGGTCTGTGATTGCATTCAAGGGCAACGGCGCTGGCATGGACCCGGCTTCCATGCGTGCATCCATGGAGCGTGGGGTGGGTGCTTACCTGGCTGAAGGTCTCGGTCAAGTAATGGTGCAGCCTGGCTTCCTCGAGCAGGAGTTGCCTTTCTTTCCTGAAAGACCGGACGAGGACGAGCTTGAGGGTGCTGCAGAGCCTCCAAGGGATGAACTCGTGACCTGGCTCGAGGACCGTGTCAAGCTGAACAGGAAAAAGGAACATGCCTGGGATCTTGCCAATGAGTGGCTTGCCAATATCAAGGGGCATGTAAATAAATCCGGCGGCCCCAGCAAGTCTGCATGGAGCTTCGTGGCCCAAGCTGCTGCAACCGCCAAGGACGGGAAGACCTTGGTGCAGGAACTCCTGGAATCCGGGAGGAAGGACGGCAAGGCGCTACTAAGAAAGGGAGTGAGGCAGGAGCCGTGGAAGGTAAAGCACAAGGGTGCCACCCTGGTCGACCGGCTTGAGAAGCTGGTCGGAAACGGTGTGAAGAATCGGCCCGACATTGTCCTGGCCGCGGTGCAGATCCTGGCTAGACAAGCCATTAAAGAGCTTTCCCCCAAGGGACAATGACAGGAGGGAGATGACATGGACGATCTGAAAAGAGATGTTGCAAGGATCACGGTGGAGCTTGTAAGCCCAATAAACATAGGCTCCGGAGGAATCGATGACTTCGTTGACTCGGTTTTCATTACCGATGCCAATGACCTGCCTTGTCTTCCAGGTACGTCAATAGCAGGCGTGCTGCGAGCTGCATGGAGAGCGTTCAAGGGCGAGGATGGTGCAAAGGACCTGTTCGGTTTTCAAGATGAAAAGGACGGCGCCCGTTCAAGGATAGAGATTAGCTTCGGGATCATCCATGATTCGAACGACATGCCTGTTCCACCAAGGCTGCCCGAGGAAGAGATTGAAAGGGATTTGGTGCTAAAGGCCGCCAGGCAGCAGCAGGTCAGGCAGCACGTCAAGCTCACCCATCACGGTGTGGCCGCTGACAAGGCCCTGTTCGACGAGGCAGTGGTCCCAGCGGGCAACAGGTTCACCTTCGAAGTGTGTGTGCTGGGCGGCGACGACAGCGTGCTTGACGAGATCATAGGCCTGTTTGGCTCGGGCATGGTAAGGCTGGGAGCAAAGACCCGGTCGGGCTTGGGAGAGCTCAAGCTGATCAGGGTCAATCGACGCAGGTTCGACTTGACCAAGCCGGAGGATATGAAGGCGTACTCCTCTTTACCTGTTGGGTTACACGTGAATGTAGACGAGAGCCTGTTACCTCCTTACGAGCCGCGTGAAGTAAGCGATAGCGGTGCATTCGAGGTCGTGGCAAACGTCATGCTGGATCCCGAGGGGTTCTGGATGGTTGGAGGAGGAGACCCGGGCGAGGCCGAGGAAGGCCTGCCAGGCGACAGGAACAAGGCTCCTGACATGGTGCCTTACCGTGAAGGTCGGGTGAGGTGGCAGGAGCAGGGTGGGAAGTTTAGAGGTGACTTCATGTTCGAGAAGCAGGATGTGGTGGTCCCTGCATCGTCTATTAAGGGCGCATTGAGGCATAGGACTGCATATCATTACAACTTTTTCACAGGGGTGTTCTCGGACAAGCTTGGTAAGGAGGATAAGCTCGATGATCATGATGGGCTAAGTTGTCCAGGCACCAAAATCCTATTCGGAGAGATGCTGCATCACAAGAAGCATACGGGACGGGCAGGGCTGGTGACCATAAGCGACGTTGTTGCAGGCAGACCAAAGCAGAAGAGGATGATGCATGTAAGCCTCGACAGGTTCACCGGCGGTCCCATTGACGGAGCATTGTTCGAGGAGGCCCCTTGTTACAAGGGGCGCCGCCCCTGGAACCTGCGTATCGGAATAAGGCGATTACCTGGAGATGGGAAAACCAACGATGAGAAAGATGTTTACGCAGTGGCTTGCAAGGCCCTGGGCAGGGCCATAGAGGACCTCGTTGAGGGCAGGCTCCAGATCGGAGCAGGCAGCGGCCGGGGCCATGGCTTTTTCAGAGGAAAGGTCTCGTGGAGCGACGATGGCAAGCTGGCAAAGGGAGAGAACGGAGGTGAGTCATGAACGGCGTGGATCGCTTGGGCTGGGCCAAGGAGCTTATCGAGATGAAGGGGCTCGCAAGCCTAGAGCGGGGTAGAATGGAGGTCCAGGAGCAGGTGCTGGATGATGGTATAAAAGTGCTCGAGAGCATCAAGGATTTTGGCGGACAGGGTTGGATCTGCTTTACGGACAGGGTGGACATAGTAGACGCCAGCGGCCAGATTGGTGACGGCAATGTGCTCTCTGCAGAGCTGTGCAAGGGCGATGTGAGCCTGCACGTAAGGTATATCGGGGACAAGTGGCACGTGTACAAGATACAGGAAGGCCAAGGAACCGAGCACCTGGTCTTGGATGAGGAGAGGCTCCGCATTGGAGGAGGTTCTCTCCATTACAGGGTGGCCTGGGGCTTCAACAATGACAGGACTGAGTTGCAGCCGGTGATGTTCAGGTTCACCGGCTTTGGGAGGGCCTGATATGGGATACGATGCGCGAAACTACAGAGGAAGGGGCGGCAGAGGATACGGAAGGGGCCATGGAGGAGGAGGCCGTGGCAACCGGACCTACCCGGACAAGGTTCGGGCGCCTTATAACTTCGTGCCTCTCTCATCAAAGGTGGTGTTCCCTGAATGGGCGGATATGGTGAGCCATGACGTGCCTTTCTCGGATGGTGTGAGCGGCACCCTGGATGTGCGGATAACGGCGGAGACGCCCATATTCGTGCGCGGAACCGAGAGCAAGCAGGAGTTTTTCAAGCTGCCTAACGGAATATACGCAATACCAGGCACCTCCATAAGGGGAATGCTGCGTAATGTCGTGGAGATCGCCACCTTCAGCAAGATGTCCAGGGTGAACGAACACAGGTTCGGCGTACGTGATCTCCACAACCGCCAAGTTTACGGCAAGCACATGGCTGCGATAGTCCAAGGTAAGCCTGTTCCCCTGGTGTGTGCAGGATGGCTTTCACTGGATGGAGGCAAACCGTACGACGAAGACGACGAGAAAAGGTGGAAGATCACTCCCTGTCACTTCGCAAAGATTGAGTACAAGCTGCTTAAGGACATTGCCAGGAAGAAAGGTATATCCGGGTTCAACCCTGGAAGGAAGCAGAGCGCGCCGGACAAGTACAGGAAATGGGGAGATGACCTTTCAATCGAGTGCAATGTGCATGAGTATCCTAGAGCAGTGGCAGGCGTTCACTTTCATGGAAACTACGGGGTGGTTAATGAAAAGGGAGGCAACAGGGTAAAGGGGACCATAGTCTTTACAGGCCAACCGAGCAACTATGACCCTGGAAAGTTAAGGAACAAGGGGCGTGGCGCAGGCAACCCAAAGCACCATGACTTCGTGTTCTACGGTGGAGCAGGCAATCCGCTCGATGTGCCATGGAGCATCAGGAAGGACTTCTCGTTTGTCCACTCGGCAGGCGGTGAGCAGCACAGGCTGGACTCCGACCCCAACACAGAGTGGAAGTTCATGCTGAAGAGGTTGAAAGCAGGCAAGGAGGTTCCTGTGTTCTACCTGCTCAACAGCAATGGCAAGCTGCGTTCTTTTGGCCTGGCCATGATGTTCAGATTGGCTTACAAGAAGACCACCAAGGATACCGTGCTGAAGGCGCAGCCGAATGCAGACAGCTTCAGGCTGGACATGGCAGAGCTGTTATTCGGCAGGGTTCGGGATAGCGAAGACGATAAAAAGAATAGAGGGCTTCCCGCTTCACTACGTGGAAGGGTCAGCATAGAGCCTGCTGTTTGCGAGGGCAGCCCGAACAAGGCCAAGAAGGTAACCGGTGTGCTCGGCGCTCCAAAGGCCAGCTACTATCCGAGCTACCTGGTACAGGGCAGGGCTCCTGGCGACAACCCTTTCCGTGGGAGCGACGGAAAGCCCAGCTACATAACCTACCAGGATGACAGCGCCAAGGCCCGCGGCTGGAAGCGTTATCCCCAGAGGACCAATGTCGTGAAGCCGCCTCCTCCTCCGAAGAAGGGCGATGGCAGCATCAACTACGATGTTGCAACCACGTTCGTACCACTTGCGAGCGGCACGACCTTCTTTACCCGGATTCACGTCCATAATCTACGGCCGGTCGAGCTAGGCTCCTTGCTGTGGGCTATAGACTTTGGTGGCCGAAAGGAGTGCAGGCATGGCCTGGGCCTTGCAAAGGCTTTTGGCTATGGTGGTGTCAAGCTCGAAATCATGGAGGGAAAGCTTTACACTAACAACAACAGGTCCGGTGCCGACCTGCCGATGATTGTTGATGATTCATTGGAGAAGTTCAAATCGTACATGGAAGCCAAGCTTGAATTGGGATGGGAGAAGTCGATCCAGATCCACCAGCTAGTTAGCATGGCAATACCGGTTGACGCAAAAGACGACAAGGACCTGCGGCACATGCTAATAAGCCATCCCGAGTACAGGAACGAATTTCAAGGGGTAAAGTCAGTTGGCTTGGCCTTGAAGCTATGGGATAAGCCCAAGTCATACAGTCAATGGAAGAACGAGGTTAAGCCGGCCGAACCTGGCAATTATGCTCCGGCTTCCGCGTCAGGGAGTAGTGGCCGCGTATCCACCGCAACCCAAAGCCCAAATATGGGACATAGTGACGGTGAAGACGTAGTCGAAAATGATGAGCCAGACGATCCCATCCTGGCAGAGGCAAAGAAGGCCCACTCAGAGAGCCAGCACCTTAAACTATTCAGGGCGTGGATGGATGAGAAAGGCCCATTGGAGAAGGATAGGCGGAAGGCAGCGATCAAGGTGGTGGGAAACCCGAGCAGGAAGTGGCGGGCAAGGAACAAGGACATTTGGGATTGGATGAAGGGAGAGTAGTCGAGGATGATAACGGCCTTGTTTCTGGGAAATTTCAAGCCATTTGATGGGAGGTTACACAGGATCCCCCTTCGACCGCTCACGCTCATTTACGGCCAGAACAGCTCTGGCAAGAGTTCGATATTGCAGGCTCTCTTATTGATGAAGCAGTCGTTTGAAATGTCGAATTCATATCCTCCTGATCTAATTACCAATGGCATGCACGTAAAATTAGGAGATTACAGAACACTTGTACACAATCACAGGCAAGACGAGTCTGTTACGTTCGGGTTCAGTTTTTTTGGAGATGACAGTGATAAGCCAATTTTATTAATGGAATATTCACCGATCTCTTATGAGCCTGATAAAATAACACCAATCACTTGTGATACTATCCAGGTCAAAAGGTGGGGGGACGAACTGCCTATTATACTTACAAATGTTCTGGGAGTTCAGGGGCATAACGAGTGGAGCCATGAGTTTGGCTATGAGCTTGATTACGATAATGGCGATTGGTTTTGTTTTTCAGGTACAGATCCCAAGTGGCTAGAGAGTGTTATCAAGAGAGTGCCCGAGGAGGAATTAAAAGGAATTGACGATCTGGATCTTCTATGTTCGGCCCTTTGCGAGGGTAGTAAAATCAAGCTTGATAGTAAGGTCTTTGACAGCGACTGTTTATATAAAAAAGAAATGGATAGAAAAGATACAGTGTCTTCAGATACTATGGCCTTCGATGACTTTGATGACCTACTGGATAACAGCTTCGTAATTGCGCCGAATGATAATTATGGCTTCACAAGTTACAGGTTTCTCTCACAGGAGGGGGGATGGGATATTGAGGTAACGGGTAAGCGCCAGCTTTTTTGGGATCTTGCAAAAAGAATTATTGAACGGCGAAAAAATGCTTCTGTTGAAAAAAAATGCAAAAAAGCTATTGAGTTGATTCTCGAGAGCATCGATCTTGCCGAAAAGGAAGTAGATCGATTTCTCGCTTTAACAATAGATTTAATCAAGAAGTATCATTTGAAGCAGCTTAACCAATTAGAAGTTGAGCTTAGCAAGATCAATTATCTTGGAGCGTTCAGGAAACAACCCGAGAGGTTTATGGATCCATCTGTCAGGGGTAGCGACTACGTAGGGGGTGATGGCAAATATACTTCTGCAATCTTGCGTGACGCATCGAAGCGCGAGATAGTAAACGAATGGTTGAAGAAGATGGAAATACATTATGAGCTTGGGATAGGACAGCAGATAATACCTGACTTTGGTTTCGTAGAATGGTTGAGGCTATCTGAGAAGTCAGGAGACTACTCGATCCCGTTGACGATTAGAGACGTTGGATTTGGTATATCGCAGGTTCTGCCGGTCGTGGTGCAGGCTGTCGCTGGTATGGAGCAGCTATTGTGCATAGAGGAGCCGGAGATTCATGTCCATCCTAAATTGCAGGCGGAGATAGGAGAGCTTTTGGCCCATGTTGTCTATGATTTCGATGCATCGGAAGTGAAACCCGAGCAACAGGTCATTGTGGAAACACATAGTGAGAACCTGACTTTGCGTATTAATAGGCGGATACGTGAAGGGAAGTTACCGAATGATATATTTCAAATAATATATGTTGATCACGAAAATGGTCGAGCAATTATTCATCCGATAACAGTCGGCCCAGATGGCGAATTTGATAATGAATGGCCTGATGGATTCTTTGAGGAGGATGCTCATGAGCTCCTCGATTGATGAATCTGTTTCGGTGGTGCCATTTTCTCTTGATATCGCAGGAAGTGAAGCTTCAAAGAAAAAAGAATATTCTGATGAAATACTAAACTGTTCTACGGGTTGGTTGAGGAAATTTTGGAAAAGATCTGGAGTACTTTTGTACGACAGGGAAAAGATAGAGCGCCTTAGGCAACTTCTACCTATGCGTGCAAAGAAAATTTTAATAGATTCATTAAGCAATTTGCCAAAAATAGATAAAAATATGATTGGGGAAAGCCTTCCACATAGTGTTAAAAAAGAAAAAATACATATTATTACATCCAGAAATGAACGCGGTGAAAAACACTTTCCAATAGAAGAGATACTTGGAAGTACGCTTGCAGAAGCGGCTACAAATATCTATGGGTGGCATTTCCCGATAAAACATCCTATAAGTAAGGTGGCATCATTACTTGAGCTGCCTTTTAGGCTTTTCCTTTTGGGTGCCCTAAAAGAGCTTGTAATATTTGATAGATTTATTGGAGTTCAAATTTTAAGGAAGGAAAATGATGGATTCCAATACCTATTGAGGGCACTGGCAGAGATAATCGGAACGGCACCTAATAATATAAGAGAAGAAAGGACGAACTTGAAGATATATACCTGTTATAATACCCCGATAGATAATGAGACACATAGACGATGTGAAAAAGATAAGGTAGTGGAGGCACTAACTGAAATGGTGGACCTTTTAAGGAAGGAAAATAAATTATTTGAGAGAATGACCATAAAATGCTTTTTAACCAAGGATGACTGGAACCTAAGGAAATTTTCGCACCATCGATATATCAGGATTGGTGCTTTTGCATGGCTTATAGATCCGGGATTCCAGGCATTTGGTGATAAGGGCAAGATAATTAAGGAAACTTATTGCCTTAGGTATAGAACAGAGGATGCCAAGAAGTGTGAAAAGGATTTCAAGGCCAAGTCTGAATGTCAACAGATTGCATTGTGAAGGTATGTTTAATGTAACCGGGGACTAGATAAGAGCCTCAAAAACTACTCTCCAAGCCAAAAGGCCTCCCCTTCTTTTAAAGGCTCTTTTTCTTGTTCACTGGGTATTCTCTTATCAACGAGGCCGAAGCGGCTAACGGGTATAGCCAGCCTTTTCGCCTCATCAGCTATTTTCTCGGCGGCAATACCCATTAGAGTGGTGCCGCCGGTGATATTAACAAAAACATGTTCAACACCAAGCAGTTCTTTTCGAACACTCTTGATCAGCTTTTCCAAGCTTTCTATGTCTGAATAAGGATCAGTCATAACCAACGGGAAGACTTTTCCTTTGTAATTGGCTTTGCCAATAGCTTCGTCGATAAATCCTTTTGTATCTTTCGAGCAAATAACGAATGTTTTGGTTATGGGGTGGTCGCTAGCCTTTTCGGCTGTTTTTATTGCGCTGAAGAGTACGCCGGGCTGCATTCCAATGGGGCTTACCAATACTGTAGCATTTGCAGATGAGCCGATAGACAGGGCAATTTCATTAAAATCATGTAAGTAGTCATGCCAATACGAAAGAGCTCTCTTTAGATTAGCAATGAACTGTCTGTCTGATAGTGATTGTGGCCTCATACCATGGTGGTGATAGGAATTGCGTAGCTCGGAAAGTAGCCCCCAGAATTCCCCAAGCTGTACCTGATCTTTTGTCAAGGCAGATTTGAGGTCTTCATCTTTTGAGATAGCGGCGATGGCACCTAGCCAACTTGCTGCTCGTATACGAACATTATAGTAATCTAGCCAATTGCATTTCGGATCCATTAACCAAGTTATCCACGTTACTATGTATTCATCCATTAGGCCCAATGCTGTCGCAACGCTTCCGTGCTCAAGCAGGTCATCTATTAGGCGGGCCTGGCGTTCAAGCTCTTCTCTCGATAGTGAGAGCTTGCTCTTCCATCCTGATCCAGATAGATTGTCTAGCACCTCAAAGGGCTCCATGGTTTCTAATAACAAGTCTACAAGCTCACCAGAAAGCGGTAGATGGCATCTGTTTTGTAGCAGCCTCTTGAAAGGCTTGGAGCTTTTATCGCGGAAACGTTTAATTATTTGACCAAGCTCGATAGGTAACCCAGATAGGTACATCTCTGATATTATCTTTAGGTTCTTTGCGATATCGTAGGAGGCAGGTTCTTGTGGCCCGTTTTCTAGTAGATTTGCTATTGCATGGGCACTACCTATTTCTCGGAGAACCTGTATGGCATGAAACCATTTGGGCAGCAACAGCAAGGGTGTAAGATCAAAAAATGGGCTTGGTTTGTTTCGTTGCAGCAAGCCATAATATGCTCCACGTATGCGAACATTTCGCAATGCAGCAAGGTAAAGAACGGCCGTATATGTCAAAAATGAGAAATGGCGCAACCCGTGAGTAATGTCTACGGTCAGTTCAATCCCTCCTTTGGCAGAAATGGCTTTTGAAACCTTTGTCAGGAATTCATCGATACTTCTTGGCTCATGGCTTGAGGACACATCGATTGAACCAACCTTATAGTGCTTGGAGAGGGCATCCCATAAAAGGGGATAGCTTTCCTCTTTTGCATCTGGTGTGCATATTGCCAATATCGTATCAGGTCTTTCTGGCTTGTCCAGTAAATTTAGCAGCGCAATTGGAGCGAGCTTGGCAGCCGATGTCTTTCCTCCAAAGGAGTAATAGGCCTCTTGTGGGGCTTTCCCTAGAACGGTTAGAAGGACATGGTTTGATGTTGGTTCCCTATGGCTGGCAGCTTTCACCTGATTCGGATCGAACATCTTTAAGCACCCACCTTCTTTATTGATAAGGAGTTAAGAGCTAAAGCCTCCCAAAATATTTACGCTTCTTGTGCTTTTTTAAAGTATGCCAAATAAAGCAATGCTTGATTTTTATATGTTTGTCAATAGTTGGCCGGTGATTACTGATTGATGCCGGGTATGGAAGAATCAATCAAAACCAAGGGACCCTCATTGGAGTGTCAGATTACAGTGGCCTGTAATGTCATCTATTACGGAGGGAAAGGCCATGGGTACGAGTGACCTTGTAAGTGGCCTCATGGCCCTCCTCGACTCGGGTGACGAGGAGAGCGCAAGGGCATTACTCAAGAATCGTGATACGTCCGCCATAGTTGACTCTGGCTTCCACCTGGGCCTGGCAAAGGTCGCCGAGGAACTCGGCGAGGCATCCAGGGCTGCCACGGAGTACAACTACTCACTTCGGGATGATCCAAAGAACGTCGATGCAATGCTAGGCTTGGCAAGGCTTCGTGCCGACATGGGCCAGGTGGACAAGGCTCTCACCAGCCCTCCCTACCCAGGTTGATTTTCTGGGTACCTAAAATATGCTGTTATTTCACGAAGTAGGGGCGGTTCGCGAACCACCCCTACGAGATCCAATCCTAATAATTTGCATTTTTTCACCTGGACCAGGCCGGCTTTCCACGCCCTCACCTCTTTTTGTCCACCTCTCCCGCAGAGCAGGCTAGGGGGATTGTTTGGTGCCAACGATTCCAGGGGCAACGGGAATTTTTGACATTTTAATTCGGCTATCGCACCCGGTTAAGAGGGGATTGAGACTACACCTTTGAAGAAACTGCTTTTGAGAACTCTTTCAGTTCGAATATCTTCTCCAATTAGGAGGAGATCGAGACTCCATGTCAGATTAGTGTCAGTATCCGCGTCTATGTATTCGAAGACCTCCCCTGGTCGAGAGGGGAATGAGACTAATAGCTCGGTTAGAGCAAAAGGAGTTTAGATATGAAAGTTGCAATTATTCTGATTTTGATCGCCGGAGCATTTTTAGGCGCAACTGGCCCGGCCGAGGCGGTTCGACTCGTAGCTGATGGGCTGGCGCAGCTAGTGCTAGCCCTCATTTCGATTCTCTAAAGGAGAAGCTGCCTGGGCGGTTCACGAACCGCCCTATCGGGTGAGGGAAAATATTGTCTTTAGGAGGAGATTAAGACGATACGCCGATGCACCAGGTCTTATCTTCCGCGGATCCGGCAAGAATTGGAAGGAGGCAAAACCCATGAACAAAAAAGAAGGAGAACTTCTCCTGCTCGCGGTGATCACGTACTTGGGCACCGGCGCCGGGATACTGGCGCTTGTAATAGGTTGGAGCCTCGACCGCGCAGGGGCCTTCCACAGCTCGCCTGTTACGCCCATAGCCATAGGCGTGTGGTCGTTCTTTGCGCTCTTGTACCCACTCGTGCATGATGCAAAAAAGGAAGAAGAAACTGCGAAAAAGGCGGTCTCTGAAGAGGACTTGTTTGCAGAGCTGATGAAAAGGGCAAAGAAATACCAAGCGAAAGCTCCGGATCTGGAAGAGCAAGCAGTCATTAAGCCTTTGAGAAAGAAACCGGAATACAAGCGCAATGTCAGTGGTCTCAAGATAGGCTTGAACAAGTCGGCCAAGGTTACGAAGAAAGAAATACCTGAAGCCAATAACAAGAGATAATACCATAAACCAGGGCCACCCGGAAAACGGCTGCAGAAAAGAATAAAGCAATGGGAGTATGGGGTGTTCCTGACATTATTTTATGGGTAAGCGGACATCCATGGTCAGACGGACAAAAATATTCATTTCTTTTTTGTCAGACCAGGTCATATTCCGTCGTCCTCTTTCCCAGGAGGTAAAAGCATGACTGTAAAGATACCCGTAATTGAAACCTATGTGCCGGCACTACAATCATTGCCGCCCGACAGGGCAGGGGCATGGAGCACATTCTTTGACGAGTTTGCCTATGCAATAAGGAACACCAAGGGCGATTTGCTTAAACAATGGGCCAAGGACAGTCTTGCAATTGCGATAAAAACCTCTGCGAACCGGGCAAGCAGTTTTATCGGTATGCTTTCAGCGGTTGCAAGAGGCGCATACAACGAGTTCAAGAGGTTTTTAGGTGCACTTTTCAGGTGGGAATTAGGAGCATATTTCAACGATTTGTGCCACAGGCTGTGGACAGGACTTAGCGATCTTTGGCACAGGATGCGTACGTTTGTCGGATATGCAAAAGGCTCGGTCATCAATATCTGGAACGCGCCCAGAGAAGTGCTGGTAGAACAAGCCGCAGCCCTGCTTGGCGGAGTCCTGGGTTTCATGTTCATGGGAGGTATGGGCGACGGCGGCCTTATCGACGATGATTGGAAGGTGCTGGAAACACACAGGAGCATATTCTTTCATTCAATGTTGATAGCCCTCGGGTTCGAGGTGTGCGTACGAAGCGCGTTTCGGCTCGTCGAGCTCGTGTACCAAGGGCTGCCAAAGGAACACGGCAGGATTTGGGAGCGTATTTTATCCGTTGGAAACAGGTTCTCCGGAGCACTTGCCAGGGGCGGATGGGTCGGCGTAGCCACGCACCTGACAATGGATTCGCATATACAGGGGTGGACCCCGTACAAGGACCTGCCTATCGCGCTTCCGAACTGGGCTCATCATCTTGTCATGGATGTAAATGCGGCTGGTGCGGGCTGGATTGGCTGGCATTGGCATGACAAAATCAAGAGGCACCTGCGAGTAAACAAGCTGGTTCCGCCACTGGTGGACGGTAAGGCGGTCAAATGTTTCGATTAGGCTGCGTAAAGGGAAGAAGGCATGAAATTTTTTAAAGAAATCGTTCCCGGCATCGCGGTTCCGGGAACAGTATTCCCGGGATCGATTACAGGAACAAGGAGGTAAAAATGTCAGGCGCAACAATGACACAAGGGATAACAGGCAACTTGTTGTACTGGACTTCAAATCTTGCAAGGTTGACCATAGGCATTTTGCGTGATCCAAATGTGCCTTCCAGGGCAAAATGGCGGCTTGCTTTTGCAGGTGTATACCTTGTTATCCCAATCGATCTCGTGCCTGAAAAATGGTTCACCCACATCGGTTACATCGACGATGCCCTGGTGTTACTCACTGCCTTGAGAAGCCTGCTGGCCGATACCGACGAGGAGATCGCACAAAGGCACTGGGACGGCAGGCCAAGAGACTTGCAAAGACTGCGTTCGGCGCTCATCCGCTGGGATGACAAGGTCAGGCTGACGCTTCGAAACCTTATCGCAAGGCTGATCGGCAACGGGTCCGGGGAAATGAGTACTGCCTGACAATAAAAACCTTGCATAATAGTTTTCCTGAAGCTCTGCTTACCTAACGAAAAGAAACAACTTTTTGCCAAAGGTTTCTGCTCCAGGTGTCGCTACAGGAGCCGTCCGAATGATCGCCCCGGCTTTCAAACCCGGGTGCTGCGATTCCATGTCAGGAACCCTGGTTTTTGCCTGTCATGATCTACAGGCAGGCAACAACCAACAGGCTTGCATGGAGGCCGGCTTTGGGGTCGCTTTTTACAAAGTTTTTCAAATGGGTGGTTCGCGTAACCGTAATCGGCTTGCTGTTTTCAGCATTTGTAATGCCTGAACTGGTTCATTACCTTGGGTTCGACCCTGCGGCGGCCCTGGCTACGTTTGTGAAAAACCTTTTGCCGATGCATGTACAATCAATACCTGTCATGCTTGTGAGACCAAGACTCGTGTATCCCTTGTCCTTTGATTCATCCGGGAATATGCCCGACCTCGGTTCATGCAACAGGCCGGGGTGCAGGCTTGCAAAGCTTGCCCTTGAACGCCTCGGCACTCCGTACAGGTTCGGCGCAAAAGGACCTTATGCCCTTGATTGTTCCGGTCTTGTTTACCAGGTCCTTTCCGAAGCCGGCATGAGCAATCCGCCGAGAAGCGCAAGGGCACAGTACAGACTTGGAAGCAGTGTGCCGAAGAAAAAACTTGCGCCGGGAGACATGGTCTTTTTCCAGACCTGGAGGCCGGGGCCGTCACATGTCGGAGTTTATATTGGCCGGGGACTGTTCGTGAATGCCTCGTCTTCGCAAGGAATGGTGGTCGTGGAGCACCTGGACTCCAGGTACTACAGGATGAGGTACATCGGCGCAAGGAGAGTCGCGACAAACAGGTTAGGACCAAGAAATCGTTCATTATGATAAAAAAACCGGTCAGAATTCGTGGTCAATTGCAGTCGACAAAGTAAAGAAGGAGGTGGCGCTATGGTAAAAGGTTTTCTTATTATGCTGGGTTTAATAGGTGTGCTGGCAGGCTTTGGCGGTGGGGGCTTAATGGCCTCAATCGCAGGAGGGGTGAAATTTTTGCTACATCTCTTGTAAAGCATGAAACGACGTTTGAAAAAACATGATTCTTATTTTCGTGGGGAGACGATGTAATATCACCCCGGGACCATTAGCCGGCCCGCCTTTTCCAGGTCACGCAGGAAACGCTGCACCATTCTCTTCCTCTTGCCTGCGGACATGACAGCCACCTGGTGCATTCTGTGAGTGAACATGTCACGCCTGGCCTTTAGGCTCCGTAGGTCCGAGACGCCGGACTCGTCGAGCAGGTTCCTTGTTTCCAGAACATATAGAAACCTGCTGTTGTGGTGAGAAGTTTTGAAATCAAAGCCGAGGGACATCGTCCTGTTCATGTCCCTTAAGAGTTGCTCGAACACCAGGGAGCCGTACATGGCGGCTGCAAGCTCATCATCCGCTTCGAGCATGCTGCGGGCGCGATCCAGCCATACCGAGTGCGACGGACCGCTTCGATCCCCGGTAGACCTTGACACAGCCCAGATTTCCTCTGTGACCTCCTCCAGGTTCTGTATCAATTCGTTCAGCAGCGCCATGTCAAAGGAACCCACGATTATCCTGAATATGTTGGTCTTTACCTGTTGCGCTTCCATGGCATTCAGGTTTTCCAGTTCAAACCTCAGCTTGTAGTCGGCGTACTCATTTTCGATGGTGATGAAGATGTCTTTTTGCTTGTTCAATTCTTCCTTTATTGTGTTAAGCGTGCTTTCCTCGTTTTTCTTGGCTGCAAGCGCCGAGGCGCCTGCAACCACCGGGAGCAAGGGCAGGAAAAGGTTGGTAAGGGCCCATTGCATCGTGTGCCAGCCGGCGGCGAGCATCAGTGTGCTGACTGCACTTGTCCCAATGCCCCTGATAATCCATTTCATGCCCGGATCATCCATGTAGCTGATGAACTTTAGTGGCTCCTCGTACGTGGAACCTGCAGCCCACTGTCCTTTTGTAACATGCCCTATTTGCAACTCTTTATTGATTGATTGTACCTTGTCCTGCCATCTTTGCGCCAAATCTCTTTCCAAGTCTTTTGAAAGAGTCTCTTTGAACCCACGTATAATCTCTTCTGAAAAGTGGCGTTTGAATATCTGTTCCAGCAAGGTGTTGCCACCCTTGTTAGAGCCATGCAGGTCGGTCGCAAGACCTTTGAGCCTGTCGGAGCCGGTCTTTTGAGCCGTTTTTTCGATAATATGCGCCAAACCGTTGGAAAATGTGCTGCTGATAATGTAGTAAGAATCCTTGAACCCGGTATACCACTTGTGGTCGTTTTCAAGATCGATAACTATTTTCTTGAACGCGTCGGCTATGAACCTGGTAACCATTTCCTTGTATATCTTTGCTGTTTCCGATGAAAGGTTGCCGGCGAACTTGTCGAGATTATCAACCTTTCGCATGTATTGTTCGCGGAGGCTGTAGCACAGCAACAGGGCTTCACCGATTCGCTCGGCAGCAGCCTCGCCGTCAATATCGAGATCGGCATCCAAATCAGCATCCAAATCAATGTCATGGACGGACCCTACAATATGACCCGGGTCATATCCGTTGAATGCAGCCGAAGAACCCAACAGTGAGTAAATCCTGCCTGCAAAGCCTGGATCGGCCTGCCGGATTTCATTGAGTATTCTACCGGTCTTTCCGATTGCAGGACACCTGTTCTCAAGGGTGCTGTCCATCCGCAGCATAGCAAACCTCCCCGGTTTCGAAAAAGCATATCAAAAGGAATGCAACATAGTCCATACGGATTCGTTTCTACTTGACCGTGAGCGGATATTCTTGCATTTATTCCATATATCATTCGGCGGCGGCAGGTCGAGGAAGGAGTGTTTCAATATGACGCCCGGGGACAGGATGAAGAAAATAATCCAGGCCGCAAAAGACCTGTTGATATCTGATGATGAAAGGAAAATACAGCAAAAATACCTGGAGGTACTCTTGCCGCTGGTGGATATCCTGGCAAAAAAAATAGTTTGCAGTATGGTCATGAACTCCCGGCAATTCAGAAAGGAGCAAGGAGAAGGCTTGTTGCCGGACGAGGTGTACCTGGATTTCCTGGAAAACAAGGCTGTCACCCGGAATTTTGTTGAACGCCTCGTGAGTGCAGAAAACCCGCTTGGGTTCCTGTACAGGACGATTCACAACCTGGTAGTGGACCACTTAAGTAAACTTGGGCCCTCGATAGTCGACCGGCACGGCCGTGACGCGGGACAAGAACCGGATCCGGTCGAGAACATGGCGGCGCCTGAAACCTTCGACATGCAGGCCCAATTGGAAAGAGCCGAGTTGTCACTGGAGCTTAAACAGCTTTTCGAGAGTTTGCCGGACAAGGACAGGTTTCTCATCATGGTAGTGCACGTGGACAAGCTCTATCCACCCGCAGTTCAACTGGTGAGGGCGCTTTCAGAAAAACGCGGGGTTGACCCGGAACGAGTCATGCAGGACCTCGATGCCAGGGCCGAAAGGTATTGGAACAAGAGCGCCGACCTTGGAAAACTAGTAGAAATGAGGTCGAACAGGGTATCCACTGCCTGGGAAATGATTGCTCGAATAGAAGCCGAAATATCGTCAAGACACGGGGAGTTGGAAACACAGCCGGAGTCTGCACCTGGTTTGGATGACGAACAGCTTAAAAAATTAATGCCGGTAACAAGGGCCGGACTGGAGAAACTGGGCATAGGTGATCTCAATGCATTGTTGAGAATAATATATGGGAAGTTACAGCGCAGGATCGAATTGCTCGAAGAAGCCAAGAAGGGGCTGCAATCCGGGATGCCCGGAGGTTATGCTTGGGACGAGGTGGCCTCGATACTCGGAGAATTGAAACCAGGCATGGACGAACGCGAGAAGGAGAGAATAGTCAACACCTTGACCAAGCGCAGCATAAGACTTTCAAAGAAGTTGAACGAGATGAGGAAATCCGGATGATTTCAACGAACATTCCCAGGTGGAAGGTTAAGCACCCTGACTTGGGTGCTAATGAATTGGTTCTCACGGGTTTCAGCAAGAAATTGAAAGCCAGGCACCACGCATGGAAACATTTCCTGAATCTGTCCGAGGCCTGGGATCAATGCAAGCCCGTCGAGCATCCAACCAGGTTGATCAAGAAACTAACCGGGGGAAACCTTTTTCTTTTTAACGAAAGAATGCCGGAACTCTCCGAGCCGGATAAAAAAGTGCTGGAAGATGCTGTTTCCGCGTACCAGGATGCTATCATGAAAGTTAATTCATCGAGTCATATATTCGTCGGAGCACGTCAGAAAGACAATAAGAGACTGTTGACTTATATAGTATCCGATTTCGGAGTTTTCAGCGTATTCGGTAGAAATTTGTATCCTGTAGGACAAAAAGACGTGTCAGAAATCCTGACTTCGTACCGTCCTTCAACTCGTGAGGGGGCAGGGAATGTGAAAAAGAGTCATTATTTACGTTCTGCTGTGCGAAAGCTGGTCAGGAAGCTGAATAAGAGCGCGCGCTAAAAAAGCGCCTAGAAGGTTTGACATGAAAAAAGATATTGAAGTATTGGCTGGATTACTCGTACGGATAATGGACGAGGGTATACAGGACGACACGGACTTCTTCGACCTGGCGGCGACAGGCGAGTTGATTCGCAGAATAACGGCCCTTGAAACCGATCAGGTGCCGGATGAGGCAATTGAGGCGATCAGGAAGTATGAGCAAGCCCTTGATAAGGGCTTCGACATCGAGGTCGGCACGTCACCGATCCTCCAGGCAAGCCTGGACAGGCTCGAGAAGTTTTCCAAAAGAGACATAATGGAGCGCAGAGGCGAGGAGTATGAAGATCTTCTTGATGCAGTGGAAGACTCGCTCGCCTACACGGTCGCAGCATACAAGGCAGGCGTTATCGAGGCCCCAGAGGTAAGAAGATCCGGGCAACAGGCATATCAAAGGATATATGCGCTGGCCCACCGGGTACCCGAACTCTGGGATTATGCAGAAGAAAGGTACCTGGGCGCGGCAGATGACCCGGATTTCCCGGGACTTTACGCGTTTTTCGAGCCTTTGAGGCTCTATTCAAGCTTCAACCTTGCATTGGAAGATTCGTTTTATCTGATGTCCGGGTCAAAACGAAAAGAGTTGATAGAAAAGGCGCTGGATAATGTTTCAAAGAAAAAGACTTCACCTCGGGAAACCGTGGTTGAAAAGTTGCGAGAAAAATTTTCCAGGCTCGAGCAATTAATACCTGTGAACACTGTACGGTTGGACCCGGTTGCATTATTCAAGGGGGATAAAAAGGAACCCCCGAGGATGAAGATACTCCGGGACTTCACGTCACTCCAGCTTATACAAGATGAAAAGGGGCTTTGTCTTACTGTCGAACGGGGGCACTCCCTTGAGGTCAAGCATGCTTCACTTGACAAAGTCATACTATCCCCGAAAAGAGTTAGCAATCATACCACAAGGCTCAAAAGCGGCATCGGGCCGTTTTCCGGCCGATTGGAACTTGCTGTTTTGATAGACGGTGAAACTATCGAACTTCCTGGATTTCTCCTGCAACCCGGGAATAACGGGGTTGATCGTGGGTAAAGGAAAAAACAGGGAACATGATAATTCCGTGAATCAATTGCTTAAAGAGCACGGTGTAAATACAGACCCTGTTGCCAAGGCCCTGGAGATGGGATGCCCGGTGATTGCCGCCAGAAAGGTGCTGAACGACCCGAACCCGAGCGCAGTGCGCAGGCTGGAGCAACTTAAGGCCGGAGAGTTCGACATTGCGCTTCCAAAATCTTGTCGCGAGAGGTCGGTACTCGAGCAAGCCATTGAAAGAGAGCTTCCTGCAATAGCTGAGAAACCCGGTGTGTTGGCGCTGGCCCTTTTGCAAAACGGTGAGGAAACGTGTTTTGCCGCACCGTACAGGCTGGACGCAATGTCCAGGAAATTTGCCGATCTTGATGCCTTGGGAGCAATTGCAGGAAGGGCGGTCGAAGCGGCCATGCAGTTGTTGCAGGACAGGTACGGCCCGTTGCAATTGGATGCCGCATGGAATTTCGAATTCTTCCTTCTGAACGGTAAGGCCATGCAGGTCGAATTAAGGGACACGTCAAGCGCCGGACTTGCAGCAGCATTGGCATTTGTGCACAAGGCAGCAGGATTGGATGGTAAGATTGCCGCAATGGGTCGTGTGGACGCTGACGGCCGTGTAAGAGGGGTCGAGGGAGTAGAAAAAAAGCTTTCTGCTCTGAAGCGGGAGGCCCCGTTTGTTAACAAGGTATACCTGCCCGGCAGCAATCGCCTTTTGCCTGGGCAAGAGAAAGATTTGGGCCTGGAACTGGTGTATGTAGATACTGTTGCAGAGGCAATCGATGATTTAATCGGGGACCATGGTGAAAAATTATTTTCAAGGTTGGACCCGCCTGGGGCTGTAAAAAAGGCAGAGGAATTCGAGATAATGGGGATGCATGGGCCTGCCGAAACCTTGGCGATAAAAGCCTTGGAGGCTGCCAACGAATTACCCGACCTGGGAGATTATGACAGGCTCAAGGTACAGGTGTTGGCAAATGCAACAAGGGCAATAAACCTTGTGCACAAGGGAGAGGCATACCAGGCCCTGGAAGTATTCAGGGAAATGGACTCCCTGATTGAGAAAGCAGATACAAAACTCAAAAACGACGTGATATTACCCGGGACCATGACACTGGCGACCTGCCAAAGGGCAAGCGCGTTAATAGACATAATCGAACCGCAAAAGGCTGTCGAAACACTGGAAAAAATCGATGATTCGTACAGGTCCGGAGGTATCTTCCACGTGCTTGCTTACTGGGGGACTCTTTCAAGGGCTTTTTGTGCATGCGACAGGTTGGAAGATGCTGAAAGAGCTGCAAGGCACCAGAACGAAACTAAAATTCCTGGAAATCTTTTATACCAGAGGCCCAGGAACCTATGCAATCTGGCTGATGTGTTTTACAAGAAGGCCAGGAAGGGTTACCAGGGTGCCATTGACGAATTGAAAGATGTCCTGGAAAGGGCAAAAGATTATAACAGTAAAATTGCTGATGATGTTCAGAGGCAGGGCAATGAGAATTATCTCAAACTGTATTGGTGCCGATTGTACAGCCTGACCGGTGAATATGAAAAAGCACTGGACCTTGCCGGGGAAATAGAAAACTCGGACAGTGGATTTCCTGCACACCTGATGTTCAGATACGCCGGCCTGGCACTTGCAAGGGCAGGGCGAACAGACCAAGGTTACAAGCTTCTTTGCATGGCTTCGGACAAGGTTGAGGAAGATATTGGTCCTTTTGTAAGACTTGTCCTGCTGACATCGGCAGGTGAGGCATGCCTACTGGCCCTGGAAAATGAATTCAGCGGCGGTGAGTATTATGGCACGATGTTCCTTGATGCATTCATGGAATACAAACCGGGCTTGTTGAAAGGCGATTATTCAGACTTGAAAACAACAGTGAAAAAGGTCCTTGATCTGATACCTTACTAGGCAATAATACCAGGTGCGTTGCTAACAATGATATTGGTGCCATGGATACACCCTGCATCCGGATGACGTTATTCCAATTGAATAATTTCCAATTAAATCAAATAAAACCAATTCCCCAGAAGCCCCAAAGGGGCGAAATAAAAACCCTCACAAACCGCACATAACCCGCATATCCATAATTCCTGGGGCGTTGCCCCAGGCTAACATATTGCGCCCCTTCAGGGCTTAATTGGTGCCGGACATTCGAAGCATCCGTACATCCCGCATCATAGGGACATTGTCCTTAATTGAATAATTTCCAATTAAATCAAATAAAATCAATTCCCCAGAAGCCCCAAAGGGGCGAAATAAAATAGCCTGGGGCAACGCCCCAGGAATTGTAAGGGTGTGAGGGCGAAATAAAACCAATTCCCCTGGCTGTTGAGGAATAACTCCCGGCAATGCCGGAGCCTTTGACTTTTTGCTTTCTAACCCCTTTTCTTTTTTTGTCTAACCCCTTTTCTTTTTGCCAAATTGATGACCTTGGCCTTTTTTTGCTTCCCGGTTTTACTGTCTTGGGGCATTCCGCCGTCCGGGGGCTTGTACCCGAAAATTGCCTGCAGGTTGCTCTTGGTCTCTGGACTGTGGGGATCTGCAAGGGCCACCTTTTGAATCAGCTTGGCAGCCTTGATCTTGTCTCCCTTTCTCCAGTATATCGAGGCAAGGCTGTTCAAAGTTGCCTTGTGACTCGGGTCGATGCTCAATGCCCGGCGGTAGTATGGCTCGGCAGCAAGATCTCCGTCCATTACCTCGCATATATAACCCAGCCTGTACCACAGCGAAGGTGACGTAGGATCTCTTCTCAATGCCTTTCTCGCAACCTTTTCCGCCAGTTCGAAATTGGCTGCCTCCATGAGGGCCTCGACCAGCGCCACCTGGATGTCCTTGCGTTCGGGATCGAGCGAAAGCGCTTGCTGCAAGAATTCTACAGCATCCTCGAACAGGCCGCTCCTCATGGCTTCCAGTCCGCGGATACAGAGGTTGCGTGCCCTTTCCATGTTCTGGCCGGAGTCGGTATGGTCCTTTGTTTTCTCCATGGAAGGAGAAGTTTAACCGCTCATGCCCTGTCCAGTCAATTTTTTGCATCCACGGCTTGCCTGTATCGCTTGTTCAAGATCCAAATTATGGCCAGGATAAGAACGGATCCCCCTGCCACGGCCACCCCTGGATCTATGAAGCCGATCACCAGTTTACCGAAGATTACCACCAGGCCTGTAAAGGCGAAACCGCCGATGAAACCGCCTAGACTGATTGCAAGAAAAGCACGCCAGGGAGACAGACCCAGCAGTCTTGAAAAAATCGAACCGCCTATTGCGCCGGTGCCGCTCAACGGAAAAACCACGAAAGCCACCATTCCAATGAATGTCATCCTTCCGATCCAGGGCTGAATTTTCAGTATTTCAACGCTCTTCTTTTCAATCGTCTCCAGTACAGGCCCAAGCTTGGGAATGGAATATGCCAGGTCGAGGTTGTGGGTAAGCAGGAAAGCCATGCACATATCACCCAAGCCGACAATGGCTCCTATCTCCCATGGTGAGAAGTCGAAACTCGGATCGAGCCAGGTGAACAGGCCGGGGTCCAGTGCTACAATGGGGGCGAACTTGCCCAATATCGGCACTATGGTGAAATTGACCATGTAAAGGGCTAAAAAGCGTTTTCCAAAGATTAGAGTGCAGGCGACAAAAAAGATTGCCAGCACCGAGATGACAACAAGGGCCTTGATAAGTCTTTGAGACAGCCGGCCATTGCTTCGTGACCCGGTTATGGGAATATTCATCCGGTTGTTCGCTTTCCTATTGTTCACGGGGACGAGGTTTGCAAGATCCGGCAAGTATGAAGCGCTGCATTCTATTCAAAGGTAAGCTCACTGATGCATGTTTCATCTATTCTTGCGGAAAAGATTTGTTGTATCCAGAGCCTGATCCACCTGGTCTTGACCGGTCTCAGGAGATCAATGGACTGGAGTTCGCGTTCGGATTGCGGAAAGGTGTAACCGAATTTTTTCTTGGACTCACTCTCCACCATGAATGTCTTGACCTGGTTGTGTGAAAGGAATGTGCCCGGGCTCTTTCCCCACCCCGGAAGCATATCCAATGTCGTAATTTTTCTCTTGTCCGGGAACTCCACCTTGATGAATTCGGCAATGCCGTATTGCTTGGTGCCTTCGCACCATGCAGTTGATTTTTCGCTGTCGAACATCATGACAGGAGCGTGGATCCACGTTCTTCCCCGTTCGTCCTTTAAGGCGGTCGAGCACTCGATTGTCATGTCCTGTACGTATTTGAAATCGTTCTTGTCGAAAGTGAATACCTGGTCCATGACTGATCCCTTGTCTCCGCCGTACGGATCCAGGATGGCCTTGCGATCGGCATGGTACACGAGTTCGTTTATGCCGTCCTTGTCCAGGTCCAGCATCTTGATCTTGCCCTGGCGTTTTGAATCTTCCGGATCCGCGGTCACGACAAGGGCGACCCTTTTCAATGTGACCGGTTCCCCGGGTTTCAGCATCACGGCTGCTGTAATAGTCTTGATGGGAGCAGCACCCGACAAAAATTCCACCAGGCCGATCTTTCCGGCAATGGCCTTGCCCGGTTTCGCATCTTCCACATTGACCACCCTGCCTTCGTCGAACAATGTAATGGGTTGGGCGACGGCTTGGCATTTCATGTGCCTGCACGAAAGAACCGCGACGTAAGGTACTGCCATTTCAAAGTTGTCTGATGCAGGATCATAGTTTGACAATATGGAGTAAGCAGCTATGACCTCCTTGCCGGGTTTGCCGTCCATGTCTGTGCGGAGCAAGCTGATGTTCTTCTCGGAAATGGCTTTCTTGGAGCCGAGATCCCAGTATGCCTGGCCGAGTCCGCCGGATTCCAGTTTTCCGTTCGGGTAAAGGCAGGAAAGGCAGGCCGAATCCAGAGAATCGAAACCCGCCCATGCGGCGGGCGGGCAAAATAATACAAGACATGCAATTGAAAAAAGCATGCGCCTTTTTATCGGTAACGGCTCAAACATGACTGACCCCCTTTTTGTTAAGACAACCGGAATCATTCGGCAGCGTAGTATGCAACTTGTGACATATCGCGTCAACTGAATGTGACGGGTGCTCGAAAAACTTTCCATTGACAACACCAAAGACCGGGAAGTAATATCCGCGCCTTGATCCTGCGTGTGGGCTAATGACCAGGCGCGAATAACCTGTTGGTTTTCAGCTTCGATGGGAGAGTGGAAATGGCAAAGATGGAGCCAGAAAACATTAGAAACATTGCATTGGTGGGTCATTCCGGTTCAGGAAAGACCATGCTTTCCGAGGCCTTGCTTTTCGAGACCAAGAAAATTCCCAAGATGGGCTCAGTCATGGCCGGAACCACGGTGTCTGATTTCGATGATGACGAAAAGGACCTGAAATACTCGGTGGAGACCACTGTTCTTCGGACCAATTTCAAGGGCAGGGAGTTACAGGTACTGGACACACCGGGTTCGGTCGATTTTATCGGCGGCGTGATAGCTGCATTGGGCTGTGTCGAGGCTGCAGTAATCACGGTGTGCGCCACAAAGGGAATAGAGGTAGTTACGAGAAAGGTTTTCGAGCTCACTGAAAGAATGAATATTCCCAGGATATTCGTAATAACCAAGATAGACGGTGAAAACGCCAGGTTCCAGGAAACATTGGCGGCGATAAAGGATGTTTTTGCACCTACTGCCACTTGCCTGAGCGTTCCGGATGTCCAGTCGGGACCTGCAACAAAGGTATTCGACCTTCTATCCCTGGACCAGAATGCATCGGATGAATTAAAGGCAGAGGCCGAATCCCTGCGAGAATCGATAATAAGCGCGGACGACGCCCTGCTGGAGAAATTCTTCGAGGGTGAGGAAATATCGGAAGCCGAATTGCAACAGGTATACCAGAAGGCCTTGCTGACCGGTTCACTGGTGCCTGTCCTTGCAACGAGCGCGGAGAAGGGCTTGGGAATCGATGCCTTGGCCGGCGTGATTACGAACTTTGTTCCTGATCCCCTGTCAACCACCAGGCAGGCGATTAATCCTCAAGGCGAAGAAGAGTCATGGTCCCCGAAACCGGACGGCCCCTTGACAGCCCAGGTCTTTAGGGTTGCAAGCGATCCTTTCGTAGGCAAGGTGTCGTACTTCAGGGTATACCAGGGAACGTTGACTTCGGGGTCAAGTGTCAAGCTGCGTGGCAGTCAGGGTGCCAAAAATGAAAAGTTGGGACATATTGCGCTTCCACATGGCAAGGAACAAATTGAAACGCAGGAGATAACGGCCGGACAGATAGGCGTGGTTTCCAAGGTAGAGAGCTTGTCCGTCGGAGACACCCTGGGTGACGGGCCGATCTTGAAACCGTCCGAATATCCAAAACCAATGGTCGAGTTGGCGGTTTTCCCGACAAAACAGGGCGATGAAACCAAGTTGGGCGCCAATATCAGGAAAATTGCCGATACGGATCCCACTTTCCAGTTCATGCACCGCAAGGAGACAAACGAGTTCGTTATAAGCGGAATGGGCGATCAGCAGCTACGGGTCATATTGGGCAGGTTGAAAAAGAGATTCAACTTGGAAGTCGGCACCAAGCTGCCGACAATACCTTACCTGGAAACCATAACGGCAAAGGCACAAGGCCATTATCGTCACAAGAAGCAAACAGGTGGCGCAGGCCAATTCGGCGAAGTCTATATCGAAATTTGGCCCCTTGAACGCGGAACCGGCTATGAGTTCGAAGACGCCATTGTCGGCGGCGTTATTCCCGGCCAGTTTCTTCCTTCTGTGGACAAGGGTGTGCAGGCGGCAATGCAAAAAGGGCCTGTTGCCGGGTTCCCTGTGGTCGATGTGCACGTCAAGGTGTACGATGGAAAGAGCCATCCGGTTGACTCCAAAGATATAGCCTTTCAACTGGCCGGCAGGGGAGCGCTGTACGATGCAATGGAAAAGGCCAAACCCGTGTTGCTCGAACCATGGGTCGAGATGGAGATAGTAGTGCCTCCCAAGTTCATGGGAGATATCACGGGTGACCTGAACTCCAGGCGCGGGCGCATCCAGGGCATGGATATAAAGGGCGGAATGCAGGTTCTTCACGCAATGGCTCCGCTTGGCGAGGTATTGAGCTATTCCTCCCAGTTGAAGGCGATTACCGGAGGGGAGGGTATGTACAGCCTGAAAAGCAGGGTATACGAAATAATGCCCCAGAACGAGGCAGCCAAGGTCATACAAAAGGTTTCCCAGGCAAAGGAAGAAAAGGAAAAGAAATAAATCCGAAAAATAAAGCCGGATACTGGCATCCTGTTGGTGCGATTCACGGATTGCAGCACTTCTGGAAATTTCTTGCATTATCAAAATTTCATGCTAATTATATTGGCCGATGAGGAAAGTGCTTGAGCCGAGAAGTCTTGGAGGTAAACCAAGAATAAAGGGGAAGGGGAAACAAGATGGCTTATAGTGTTTTATCCGGAGGCGGTAAGCCGGCCAAGCCGATGATAATAGTTGCAGATGATGATGCCCAAGTCAGAAAGGTGGCTGCAAGACTGGTGCAGGTTCTTGGTTATGATGTGCTGGAAGCCGGGAATGGATTCGAGGCTGTGGAATCTTACAAGAGCAACCGTGACAATGTGTCGGCCCTTTTGTTGGACGTGAGAATGCCGATAATGGACGGCGTACAGGCTTTCGAAGAACTAAAGCGCGTAAATCCCAAGGTAAGGGTATTGTTTTATTCAGGTGATACGGGAAGAGCCAGGGCGGACGAACTCCTGAAAGCCGGTGCTGTCCAGTTCATAGACAAGCCTTTCAATCTGGACACATTATCCAAGGCCTTGTCAAAGGCCGTCAACGGCTAGGCGGCAGGTTCATACCCATTTTTCTTCCAACCACGATAAAGGCGTTGATGGCTGTTTCGAGTTGATCCTCGTCATGGCCGGCTGTTACGGTCAGCCGCAACCCGTACTTATTGTCAGCCAATACAGGAGACCGGACAACCTGTACAATTATTCCCATGTCAAGCAGCCTGCCTGCAAAATCGAGTGATTCCCGGAGTCCGCCGATCACAACAGGCGTTATTGGACTGTGCGTGTCGCCCGTATCGAACCAGAAAGCATTCAAACCCTCCCGCAGGTACCTGGTGGCCTCCCAGACCTGCTCGATAGGCTCTGCGTCTTTGGATAGCTTTTCGAGCCTGGAGACGAGCAAGGCTGCCTCGTGCTTGTCGGCCGGGGCCTGGTCTGCGCGATCATGGTCTTGCTGCCGAGCCGGGCCTGGTTCGAAAAAGGCGGTATAAGCGATGTTGCATCCCAGGGCTCCCCCGGCGTACCCGATCTCGGCAGCCACGTTTTCGTAACCGGAATAGTGCCTTATCGTGCCGGCTCCGTGAGGCCCGAGCAATCCGAATCCAAAGGTGTCATCCACGACAACGGCTGCGCCGTTTGCCGATGCCGTGTCCGCCAGTCCGGTGAGCTCTGCAATCCTGCCGTCACCGCCGAAAACCGCTTCCGTTATCACCAACAGCCGGCTGTTATGGCTTTCATGATCGTTTTTGCCCAATTCCTTGATACGAAGCGCCAAATCCGCATTGTCCAGGTGATTGAATGTGAAAAGGTGTTCAGCCTTTTGGGCACAAAGGCCCATGAGTTCCGATCGTATTGCATTGTCCGCAAGGATAATGCATGGCTTTCCATGGAAAAGCGAATTGATTGCCGAATCCAGCGCCCGGCCGATATCGGGCTGTACAGTTGCGCATATGCATCCTGGCTTCATTTCTTTTATCAACCTGTTTGCAACCGTGATGTTATCGCGGTTATTAAAAAGCCCCGGGTCTTCAGGGCCGATACAGAGAAAACTTTCCGCGCAAAGATTGATGAAATGCCTTCCTTCAAAATCCACGAGCGGGGCTTGTGAAATACCCGGTCCGGCCTCGATGGACAAAGTCGCCCAGTTCGTTCCCGCCTTGCTTGTTCCCGTGTTCACCTTTTCTTTTTCCTTTTTTTCAGCATGGAGAATCTCGGGATGATCTTGAAACAGGCCATGGCAGGAAATGTCTACTCCAAAAAAACGTCATGGGAAAGTTTTGGCCGCCTCTTCAAAGAGGATTGGCCATGACCGTGATCTCGATGCGTACATCGAAAGAGAGCACTCCATCAGGCAACTCGGAATCCTTCTGCAACGTGCCTGTCCAAACCGCCTTTAGTCCCACCAGGAATTTATCCAGGTCGATAAATGTGCCGATTACCTTTTTTTGATGTTCGTTGAGCGGTATTTGGTCATAGGAATCCGGGGTCGTATAACCTTTCTCGATGCCGTCCGGCATGGAAGCGATTTCCACCAGGTCGTCGGCGGTCGATCCCTCTTCACCGGCAAGTATGGTCAGCGGACCGGTATCATAGTTGAGAGTATTTTCTCTTATCTTGATCAGCAACTTTTTGATGACCATACTCCTTATATTGTTCCTGTATTTTTTGAAGTCCGGGCCTCCTTCCTCTGCTCCTGCAAGGTCTACCAGCTTGGGATCGGACACAATTGAAAGCGGGTTGTTATCATCGAATTCGATTGTTGTGCCTTCAGGCCACTCGCTCGTATCCGTTGAGGGTATGGCTCCCTGGTCCACAAGGTTATTCAGTGCCGTTTGCACGACCTGGCCCACATCGAGATTAATGGGGCCGATTATTGTACTGACATTGATCTCCACCGTGGCGATGTTGCTGCAAGAGAGGCCCAACAAGCATAAAACGGCCACGGCCGGGAGCTTCGATGCATTTCTTAATGAAGCTCTCAATATTGTTTCCGTATCAAATGGCTTCGGCCGTAACCTCGACAACCATCTTGGCCTTGAGCGTCAAACTTCCGAGTTGTTGGCCCTTGCAGA
This sequence comes from Deltaproteobacteria bacterium, assembly GCA_013152945.1. Classification (GTDB taxonomy): domain Bacteria; phylum Myxococcota_A; class JAADFL01; order JAADFL01; family JAADFL01; genus JAADFL01. Next base: position 31,411 of record JAADFL010000080.1, read on the forward strand.
TGTCTCCCTTGTAAGTCACCTTGAAAGTGTAGGAGAACTTCATGTCGTTCTTTATTATTCCGCCAAGTATGTTTTGAAGGTCGTTCGTCACTTGTATCGGGTAGTCGCCGGTATCCCCTGCCTTGACCTCCGGGGCGCTGGCAACCCATTGCAGTGCGTCTTTATCGGCGCCGAAATCACCTACGAACAAGTCGACGCCGGGAATGTCGATGGTGGCACTGTTCTCGGTAACGGTGTATTTCAATTCATTGATCTGGATGGACTTGATATGTCCCCTGTACTTCATTACGGTCGGTCCCTCTTTGGAGTTGTTCTGCAGGTCGATGTCCATTGCGTCCGGGTACACCACCAGCCCGTTCTTCATCTTGATGCACTGTTGGGCCGGTAATTGGTCCCATCCTTCGATGAGTCCGGCATTAACGGCGTCTGCAAGGGCCTGGTCCAGGTCGATCGTGATTTCATCGGTCTCCTGGTCTATGGTGAAGGTCACCTGGCCGAGATCTTCGCAAAGGCCGCCTGTCAGGAAAACTGCAAAAGAGAGCACTGCCACAAGCTCCAACCAAACTCTTACCTTCTTCATTTCATTCCTCCTCTTTTGGATTCCGGCCCAAGCCGGCCTCAATTTTCAATTAACATAGCACATCACGCGGGCAACTGGAAGTGATGGCGCTCACTTTTTGCGAACTTGTATCACGGCCCCTGAAGGCAGTTTTTTCTCCAATTCTTTTGTCCACACTTCAACCCGGTTCTTGCCTTCGCTCTTTGCCTTGTACAGTGCAAGGTCTGCTTTCCTGAATATGTCTTCCGTGGTGTCATCCATGCCGGCCTCGGGGAATCCGGCGATACCGAATGATGCGGTCAGCGCCAAGCTTGTCCCCTTGAAATTGATCCGCATGGCGGCTACTGCTATGCGAAGACGCTCGGCCACGCCGACAGCGTCCTTTGTGTTGGCCCTGGGCAGGAGCATTGCAAATTCCTCTCCTCCGTACCTTGCCGCTATGTCGTTGGCCCTCATTGATTCGATTACCTGTTGGCTGAAATTTTTCAGAACCAGGTCTCCGGCCTGGTGCCCGTATTGATCGTTGATCTCCTTGAAGTCGTCCAGGTCCGATAGTATGACCGTAAACCTGGAACCGTACCGCCTGGCCCTGTGCCATTCCTCTTCCAGCCTTTGGTCGAAGTAACGCCTGACGAAAAGTTCGGTCAGGCCGTCCTGTGTCGCCATCTCGAACAGCCTTGCATTCTGCACGGCCACCGCGGCCTGGTTGGCTATCGATACCAGCAGCCTCTTTGTTCCCTGGTCGAATTGACCCATTTCTCCGGATATAACGGCCAGCACCCCGATACATTCATCGCCGAGTACCATGGGTACGCCCACGAAGGCCCTGGCGTCTTCCAGTTGTTCGATACTCTCTTTTCCAAACCTTGCCCCTTGTGCTCTTGCGTCCTTTAGAAGCAGGGGTTCCTTCCTGGAAGAGATGTATCCCAACAATCCGTCCGGCCTTGACATGTTCGTCTCGCGGAACCTGGCGGCGTACCTCTCCAGCATGAATATCGTGAACCCGGAATCTCTTTGTCCCCCCGGCGCCAGGGCGTTCAGGGCGAGGAGGGAAATCCGGGCATTGGGAACAAGGTGCAGTGTCTCGGACATTACGGTTTCCAGCACCTGGTCGAGTTGGAGCGAGGAACCGACAGCGGTTCCCACTGCGTTCAGGGATTTGAGTTCATTCACCCGCTCTTGTAACTGCGCGCGTGTGCTGACCACCTTCTTGACCACGAGGTTGAACAACAGGAAGGTCACTCCCATCAATACGAATAAGAATGGATTGGCTTCATCGTAGATTGCCGTCAGCACGACTGAAAGCGGGATGAGCATCAGTTCCACGCCCATACTCGGGAGTACTACTTTGTAAAAAGTCCTAAAGAGCCTGTTGCCCTGTGTCCAAAGTGAGCCAATGGCCGCCGCGTAGTTGGTCGATAAGAATATCGCGGTCAACAATGGAAGCTTGGTTACAAGGGGCCAGGGCTCCTTCAGCCAACTCGTATCAACACCGCATCCGCTTGGAGGGATCAGGGCAGCGGCGATAAGCACGGTCATGATCGCTGTTCCGCTGTTGTAGATCAATGCCGCCGCCTCGTGGCGAAGCGGCCGCACAGGATCTCCGGGCTTGCCTATCCTGCGCTCCACTGCCTGCCTGAAGGTGTCTACCAGCGTGGCCACGGCCGCTATCCAGGCGGTCTGCACGGGCCCTGCGAGAACGATTGCAGCCACGTAGAACGCGGAATCCAGGCTGACTTGCAGGTTCGCGCCCGCATTGAAGGACAATAATTGTGCGGTCATGCCGAGCGCCAGGAAGCTTAAGACGACATCGATGTGATGAGCGAACAGGGATGCGAACCCTGCTTCGCCCATTTCCGAGGATGTAGCAAGGTATAGGGCGACCCATCCCGAGATTCCGAGAAATACGAGGTACGCGATATGCAGATGTCCGAAACGAACCCTTTTCAAAACTTGTTATCCGAAGGGCAGGGCGCGGTGTATCTCCAAGGCCTGCTCCACCATTTCATGCAGGATTTCCCTCACCGGTTTGATCTCCCTGATGAGTCCGATCCCTTGTGAAAGGGAGATGGAGCCTGCCTCGGTGTCACCGGTATCGAACATCTTTTTCGCGGACTCCCCGGATACATAGGGATAGATTTTAGGAAGAATGTCATCGCCTCCCTGTGCTTCTATTTCAACTACCTTCCTGGCAGGCCCGTTCAACCAGACTCTATGGGCAAAACCCACTGAACGCATTATGACCGCAGTATCAGTCTCGGTGGCCTCGAGCAGTTTCTCCTTCAAACTTCTATGAATCGGGCATTCTTCGGACATGAGCAATCTCGTTCCGACGATGGCGCCCGAGGCGCCAAGGCTCAGTACCGCGAGCAGCGATGCGCCGTCCACGATGCCTCCGCCGCCGATTACCGGCATGGACACGGCATGTACAGTGCTCGGCACGAGGACCATCGTGGTTACGTTGAGATTGCCCGTGGCTCCCCCGTTTTCGTAACCTACCACTGTTACCGCGTCAGCGCCCAGGGCCTCGGCCTTCCTGGCATACCGGACGCCCACGCACTTGTGGATCCACGTCATGCCGTAGGACTTGACCTTGGATACGAGTTCTTCCGGGGGCGCGAATCCCGACATCTCCACGATGTTTACTCCCTCTTCTTTCATGATTTCCAAGTACTTGTTGTTGTCCAGCTTGTTCATCATGGGGAACAGGTTGATGTTGACTGCAAAAGGCTTGTCGGTCTTGTCCTTGACAGCCTTGATGTCGTCCCTGAACTCGCCGTAGTCCTTGTAGATTGCAGAGGCCAGCACTCCAAGCGCCCCGGCATCGCTTATGGCGGCGACGAAATCGGCCTTGGATATGTCCATCATGGCGCCGCCCACGATTGGGAGTTCCGTGTCGACCAGCTTGGTGAACCTTGTTTCAATCTTCATGCCTCGCTCCTTGCCTGTTCCCCTGTATTATCATGTGGGTTTGAGTGACATGATATCAGGGGAGCCGTATTATGGAATCCAATGGTTATCCTTGTACCAAGAGATGACGTTTTTCAAGCCATATCTTGTATATGGAAATGCAGGTTCGAACCCCAGGGCCTTTATCTTCCTGGTATCGTACACGTGGTGTCCGGCCAGGTACGGGAAAAAGCCCGGATCTATTCCCGGTACCAACATGGGTTGGAGAAGTAACTCTTTTACAGCCTTCTCCCACTTGTTCCCGCACCACTCGTTGAAGATATCCACCGGGCGTCTCGGAATGCGTACCAGGGCGCCGAAGATCAATTTCGCCAGCCCATCGTACCATGGAATCATTTTATAGGTGATACCAAGGTGTTGCGCCACCCACTGCAGCCAAAGGCCCCAATCCACGGGCGTGTCATCTCCGCAGTTGAACACCTCGCCCACGGCTTCATCCTTGTTCAGCAGCAATTCCACTGCCCGTGCCACGTCCTGTACATGCACATGGTGCATTTGGGGACCGCCTTCATAAAGGTAGAGCCTCTTGAACTCCAAGTGCTTCAGCAAAGCCAAGGCCGCTATCATGGGAGCCTGGCCGTACCTTCCCCTTGGGCCGTATATGAGGGCCGGCCGCAGAACAGTCACAGGCAGGCCTTTTTCCCTGAAATAATGAAGCGCAACGTCTTCGCCAAGCTTCTTGGTAATCTCGTAATCGTTCCTGGGCCTCTTCATGGAATGTTCGGCTGCCCGGTAGTTTACCGGCAGGCCGTACACGCCGATGCTGGAGATATGGACAAAGCGTCCGACACCGGCCTTCAGGGATGCCTCGCACATGTTTTCCGTGCACCTGACGTTTGCATCGAACAGAGTGTCATAGTCTGCAGAGAGGGAAAAATATCCGGCCACGTTGACGACGGCGTCCACGCCGCCGTGAATTTCATCGAGGCCCTTTGTCTCGAGCAGGTCATGGAAAACCGTTTCAGCGCCGCAGTCCCGGGCATGATCGAGCGATGTGCCGGGCCGATCAGTGGCCCTGACCTTGTAACCTGATTTACAGAGAAGTTCGACAACGGTCGTTCCCAGAAATCCAGCCGCTCCGTTGACCAGAATTCGATTGCCCATCAACACCTTGCAAATCCCTCGAGTTTCCTATTTCTAATGTTCAGCGGTCCTTGGGTAAGCAATCAGGATAAAGGCATCAATCTCCCATAATATTCTGAAGCTTGAGTGCAAGGCCGATGTTTCCGGCCACCTTCAATTTGCCGGTCATGAAGGCCATCTGACCGTTGAGCTTGCCTGTGTACAAATCCACGAAATTCTGGTCCGAAATCGTCAGGGTGCACTGGGCTGCATCGTCTTTGCCTTCTCTCACTTCGCCACCGTCCGGCTTTGTGAGATCGACTACCCATTCACCGCCTTGGTCTCCGGTTATTATGAATTGGTACATGGCATTGATGCCGCTGAGTTTCTCGGCATTCTTGGTAAGGTTTTCAGGTATATTCTTTTCGAATATTTCCTTAGCGGTCATTTTCCTCCTCCTCTCTTTCTCTAATTTCCCACAATCATAAATGATTGCCTGCCAAGCTACAGGATGCTGGTAACACTATGCGTAAATACTGTCAAGCAAAGAGGCGCTCGATTCAGGGATCCCGGCCCCTGGAATCGGCGGTACCAAAGGCTCCCCCTCGCCCGCTCTGCGGGAGAGGGGGACCAAGGGGGTGAGGGCGGTGGAAAGCCCCAAAGGGGCGAAATATAACAGCCGGGCAACGCCCTTGGTACTATATCAGGGTTTTTCCGTACTTATTTTTTCAGCCAGTTTCTTGTGCTCATCACATCCAAGAACTGCCTCTATCTCGGCCTGATTCGGCACAAAGTTCTCCAGCCTGAATCTCTGCTTGAAGCCTTCCACCCGCTCTTTCGCCTTATTCAGCATCTTTTTGAAGGCAGCACTTTTTTCCGCCTCCTTTCGCAGGGCCGACTGTGCCCTGTAGGCCTCTTGCACATCCCAACATGCAATGAAAAGGTCCACCCCTGCTTCGAGCCCCTGGATCACAAGGTCTTCCACCTCGTGGAAATCCGAAACAGCAGCCATGTTCAATGCATCCGACACCAGCATTCCCTTGAACCCCAAGCGGTCCCTCAACAGATCCCGCATTATTTTCAAAGACAACGTGGCCGGCACGGACGGGTCCAGTCCCTCGAACACGACATGTGCCGTCATCAGGGCCGGTATATCGTTTTCTATTGCTTCCCGGAACGGGACCAGTTCACGCGCCTCCAGCACTTCCACCGGGCTTTCCACCTTGGGCAGCGCCTTGTGGCTGTCCAGGCCGGTATGACCGTGACCCGGGAAATGCTTGCCGCACGGGCCGATCCCCTGCTCCTCAAGGCCTTTGAAAAAGGCTGTTCCTATTCTTGCAACTGTTTTTGGATCGTCCGAGAACGAGCGGTCTTTGATGATCGGGTTGTCCGGGTTGGAATCCACGTCAAGGACCGGCGCAAGATCCCAGTTGAAACCAAGGACCAGGAGTTCCCTTGCCATGGCAACCGCTGTTTTCCGCGCCAGGTTAGGGTCGTTCAGCGAGCCCAGTTTTCTCATGGCCGGCCAAACGGTTGCAGGCGGCTCAAGCCTTGCTACCTTGCCGCCTTCCTGGTCTACCGCCCTCAAAGGGTTATGGCCGGGCGATGCTTCGCAGATCCTGGAAAGCAACTCGGCAATTTGTGCCGGCCCCTCCATGTTCCTTGAAAACAGGATTACCCCTGCAAGCCCGTCTTCCAGGAGCTCCTTGATTTCAGGCGAAACCTGTTTTCCGTTGAAACCGCCCAGGACCAGGGATGCTCCTATCGATATCATTTCATTCTCCTTGCCTTTTTCAATTACCGGACAAGTTCAATAGCTCTGTCAAAAGTACAGGTCAACAAACTTCACGTCAACCATGTTGCCCGCGCTATTGAGGCAAGGTAGTATCTGCCGATGATGTCCGGGAAACAGGAAAAAGAGAAAAATCCGAAACAGCCCGGGGCCAGGCTAAAAAGGGCTTTGAAAAAGGCGTTGTCGGTGATTGCAATCACCTTGGCTTTGCTGCTTTGTGCATCCTTGCTGCTGGTCTTGTTTTTTCCCTGGAATTGGGCCTTGCAAAGGGCGGCATCCCGGCTGGAGCAGGAGAGAGGCATATCCGTCACCTTTGAAAATGCGGATGTCACGGGCCTATCCGTGCTGAAAATAACCGGGCTCTCGGTGGGCCCGGCCCATGGTCGGAAAAACAGGCTTTTAAAGGTGAAAGAACTCGATGTGCAGGTGGATACGTGGTCCCTTGTGAAGAGCGGGCGGCTGTATGTGCGACACGTGAACGTGGAATCGCCGGTAATCCAAATCGTGAAGAGGGACCATGCATGGAACATCGAAGAATTTGTGAATCGCCTTTTGCAACCGGGCGGACAAAAGGAAGCCACCCGGGAGGAAGCGCCGGGCTTGGAGAAAAGACAGGCCGGGGCTGCCATTGACGTGGAAAATGTCAGGGTCTCGAACCTTTGTGTGAGCGTGGAGCAACCCGAAGAAAGGCTCGCTCTCGAGCACGTGGACCTTACCGGCTCTTTGAAGTCAAAGGGAGGAGAAAGCCTTGTAACCGCAAATCTGAAAATCGGGCGACAGGGCAGGCTCGAGGTACGCGGCACAAGGGCAGGGGGCCGGGGTGTTTCAGCCTCGATTTCCGCGAATATCTCGGCAAGGATGAAAAATTTCGATTCATTGAAAGCAGATGTCATCATGAGAATAACGCCGGGGCCTGTTCCTGCGGCAAAAATCGAAATGCCGAAGGTATTGTTGCTGAAAGCCTTTTCAACGGCAAGGCTCGGCCGGGAACAGGTGGAGGTCCGGGATTTTGTTCTATCCGCAGGCTTTGACAACACGAACGATGCGGACAAGGTGATTATAAAGGCTGATGCCGGCCTTGCAGGTGGCAAACACGATCGAAGGTTCGAACTCGACCTCGATGAATTGAACCTGGATCTTTCATGGATCGGGCGGGCCGTGGGACCCTTGCTCGGCCTGAAGGGACTCGAGGGCACGGTCAGAGCAAGGACATTGCATGCGGATATTAAACTTTCCGATTTCGGCGAACTCATGAAAGGGAAAATCGGGAGTTCACGTATTACAGGTGGTTTCGAATTCAAGGGCATCTCGCTTGAGCAACAAAGATACGGCCTGAAACTGAAGCGCGTCGGCGGCGATGCGCGCGTATCCGTTGGTACACCGAAAGGCGATACAAAAGGGAGCATACTCAAGGGCTCGTGGAAGATTGGAGCCGGCCGTGTGTCCGTCAGGGAACTGTCTATTCCGAATGCAAGGAGCGCCGGGTCGATTAATGTCCTTCCTTCCGGCGTGTCGGACTTGACTTTCAAAGCCTCTGCAAGGAGCGTGGAGACAGGCCTTGGGAAAAAGACAAGGCGCCTGGACAATCCCGGAATTCAGGGGCGGGTGAAGATCAATCCCCGGAATAACCTACTGGTATTCGATCATATCCGCGCCGATTTGGGTGGTTCCGTACTGGCAAGGGCTTCGGGCGGAATCGATCTTGTTTCCAGGCGCTTGACTGCAAGGACATGGATTGAACACCTCAAACTTGATAGGTTGCGGCAAATCCTGTCGGCCCTGAAATTGGGGCAAGCCCTGTCCCTGTTGCGAACCGATGAAACGCATGTTTCCGGCACCTTGTCCCTGGATATCGGTTTGCGTTTAAACCTGAACGAGCTTTCAAAACCCTTAACGCTTGCCTGGTTGAAGAAGAGCAAGGCGGTTGTGGATATAAAGACAGGGGTGAATGGATTCGAGCTTCGAACCGGTGAGATCGACATCAGGCATGCCGGCATTACAGCAGGCATAAAAGGCCCCCTGTCTTGTCCCAAAACAACGGTCAGTGTGTTTGCGGCACGGGTAAAAACCCGGGAATTCACCCTGCTGGGCCTGAAAGGGGTTGCAACAAGCCTGGAATCATCGGGCCGGATGAACCTCGAGGTCGATGTCAGTGCAAGCAAGTCGAATTTCATCGGAGGGGACATCCTTGCAGCAGGCGCACATGCTCATGTGAGCACGAACCTGTCCTTTTGGCCCGGTAAATCCGAGATCGAGAACTCGAAGGGAAACCTGGAGCTTGGAGTTTTAAAACTCGTGTTCAAGAAACAGGGGGTGGCAACCGGCCGTGTACATATGGGTGTCGGATACGAGCTTCACGGCCCTGATATGCCGGGTGTGAACCTGGCTCTCGAAGTGAAGTCGATTGATGCTACCGGGCCTTTGAAACTAAACATGGCATTCATGAAATTGGATGCGCTTTTTTCAGGTGCGGATAATGGTTCGGGTTTATCCATGGATTCACATGCTTCCTTTTCAGGTGTGGATTCGCCATGGCTCGACACCGGCAAGATCGAACAGGCCAACCTGGATCTTGACGGCCGCGTGTCCAAAGATCTCTCGCATATCACGGTGAGGAGGCTGTCTCTTTCCATTCCGGGAAAGGGATTGAGTGCACTGGCCAGTGGCGCAGCGGCCAGGAACGGTTCAAAACTGAACTTGTTGAACATGTCTTTTTCAGCCGGCCTCGATTCCGTGAAAAGGGTGAAGCTTTTCAAAGATCTGTCTTACAAGGGCAAGGCCGGACTTTCGGTGAATGTCACGCCCCTGGGGCGGCGCGAATTAGCGGTGAAAGGGAATTTCGAGGCCGGGGACTTTGATTTTTTCATGGACCGGTATGTAAGGCTCACGCGGCTTTGCGGTAAAGTGCCGGTGGAGCAGCGGATAAGGATAAACCCGGGTTTCGAGTTCGAGGTAAAGAGAGGACACGTTGGACATGGACCGGGCAGGGTCCTGGAGCGGCTTTCCGATTACGAGACCAAGCACCTGCGATTCGATTCGCTGTACTTGGCCGGCCTTGAATTCGGGCAATCCGAGTTGGACCTCAATATAACGGATGGCGCTCTGAATGTGGACAGCATGCAGACCTCCCTGCTCGGCGGATTCGCTGCGGGTTCGCTGAGCATGGCCTTTTTCCCGCGCCGGCATGATTTGCTCATGGATTTGTACGTGCAGGCCACGGGATTGAACATCGGGGATGTACAGGGCCTGAAAGCAGGCGAGAAAAAACAGTCTTCAAGCCGGGGATCGAAAATTTCGTTTGCCGTGTCCATGGCCCTGGGGCTCAAAGACAGGATGCTGGACACAAAGGTGCAGTTGACCAGGATTGGACCGGAAATGCTGGACCGGGCACTCGGTTTGGCGAACCGGGACGGCACCAATCTCGGCGTCGAACAGGTGCGCGAGAAACTTGAATCCTATAATTTGAAGCCGAAGCTCGTGTCCGCAAGGATTAAACATGGAAACCTGGCTTTGACCATAAAAATGGAAAAGGCCGGCACGTATGGGCTCGGAAGGATAGCGGCTGAACAAATAGAAGAGATTTCCAGGGAACAGTTGCGACGCGTTCCCGTGTCACTGATCTTTGAAGAAAAGCTTTTCAAGCCGTTGGAACGGCTGTTGTTTTCCAGCCCATAGAGTCACGGTTTTCCTATGCCCCCCTGGTTTCCGCGATCAAGGGAAGGATTGTAAGAATGATCATTGCATCAGAACGACGATGAAAGAGCCTTGTTCGCCCGTTCGAGGTTTTTTCTGAAGGCCCTGCTTTCAGGCTCGAGCTTTTCGGCCTTTTGAAATAAACCGAGTGCCTTCTTGTAGTCCTTCCTCGCAAAGGCGCAGAGTCCAAGCCCGTTGAACGCACGGGCCAGTTCCAAGTCGTTACGGGCGGTTTTACGGGCCATCCTGTATTCATTTTCAGCCTTGTCGATTTTCGACAATGCATGAAATGCATCGCCCAGGGAATTATGAACAATCGAGTTGCCCGGAGCAAGCCGTGCAGCTTCTTCGAAGTAGGGAAGGGCCTTTTGCACCTGTCCCTGTCCAAAATACAACATTCCAAGTTGATGGTGGGCCCCGAAGAAACCCGGGCTGCAGTCGAGAACCGCAGTCCAAAGGGCTTCGGATGATCTCCATGTTCTTACATTGGCAAAGGTCAAGGCAATAAACACCGCAAGCAGGGCGCCCATTGATAATTGAAGAACTTTTTTCGAGATCATTCCTGAAGAGTTCAAACGATCGGCAAGCAAACCGATGCCGATTCCCATGGCTGCCGCAGGAACGTACAGGTAACGGTCCGCCATTATCACCGTGCTGGGAAAAAGGTTCAGGGTAGGAACCAGGTAGCTCGTGCCGAGCAAGAACAGGAAGAGGAATCTCCCCCTTGCCTTGACGGACCAGGCAAGAACGCCGATGCCTGCTGAAATCGTCAATATTCCGAGCCAAAATCCAATATCGAAGAATCCAAGCACCGGCTCGATGGTTTGTCTCGGGCAAAGGCTCACGGGAAGGGCCAGATTGAGCACATAGAGAGGCAGGCTCTTTATCGTTCTGCCTGCTGTTGCTTCGAATGTTCCTGCAGGCCAGGTGGAGAAAACGCCGGCGACAGCCCTGATCTTCAAGTGAAATGCAAGGGCTGCAAGTGATAATGCTCCAAAGGCGGCCCAGGCGGCAATCCTTCTTTGGTTGAAAAACTTGTTTTCCCCGGCCCGCCTCGTTTGCCTTGTCGAAGGCCGTATGGCCACGTCGAACAGCAAGACCCAGAAGCCCACAAGCACCCCGTACTGGCTCGAAAGACATGACAGGGTTGCCAGGGCAAGAGAAGCAAGCAGGTTGGTTATGTAGGCGCGGCCGGTCGTTTCCACGGCTTTCATGTAGAGAAAGAGCGACGACAATCCGAAGCCTACTCCCATGGCGGTCTTCAGCTCGGCCGCCCAGGCCGTTACTTCCACCCCGGCCGGATGGATACCGAAGAACAGGGCTGCAAACGAGGCCGCCGGGACGCTGGAAGAAAGCCTTATTGCAATCAGAAACACCATGGCCGTGCTGATGAGATGAAACAAGAGTTCCAGGCCGTGGATTGCCTGGCCCTTAAGTCCAACCGTCCTGCCGAGCAAATATGCTGCAACATCTCTCAATGGGATCCAGTCCACCACCTTTCCGGCAAAGGCAGGCCCGGGATTGATTACTTCGAGCAGACCCTGCACGGGACTCATTGAAAAAGCATGTTGCAGCCTCTGGTTTTCATAGAAAAAGTAGGGATCATCCCAGTTCGTGAAGCCATATGTCAAAATGGGTGAGTACGTTGCGGCAACCAGGAGCATGACGGCTGCAAGATGAAGGCGCTTTTTTCCCGGTACTTTCATTTCCATGGTGCAGGTCGACTCCAATGGATTTTCGGCATTTGTAAGATCATTTTTTGTTATTTCCGGCCGTCTTGAGGCCACGTGGGGACTGGAAAAACTTTTTCGACCATGGTCTTTTTTACATAGCCCGAAGGCCCGCCCGGAACGGAAACTTTCAGGAAGTCATCCTTTTCCCCTATGATCTCCAGTTCTTCTCCTTGAACAAGATTCAATATCTTCCCGGAGTCATCAACAGGCTCGCTTTGCAGCATTGTGCGCCTTTCCATGACCACTCCGGTTACCACGCCGTGTTTTGCATACACGGTTGCGAAAAGGAGCGCCGTGTTGAATACAAGCGCCGGGACCAGGCCGAGGCATAATGATTTGAATATCGAACCGGCTATCTTTTTTTTGAAATCGATTGCATGTGCAAGGCCTGCAATCAGTGAAAAGAGCCATGCAAGGCAAAGCATGGATATGCACAACTTGTCGGAAGACACCTCTCTCAAATCCTGGTACCATGTTTTGTTTCCACTCCGCCCCGGGCCGAGCACCCGGCTCCTGGCAACAGCCAGGTTGGTGGCCGTGTCCCGGTCTCCGTCGAAGAGTAGGGTAGCCCTTAACAGGTGCAAGACGGCTTTGCCCCGGTCTCCTTGTTTCAGGTAAGCCGTCCCAAGGTTGTACTCGGCCAGGGGGCTGCAAACATCTTTCTTTGCAACCATGCGTTCCCATTGTTCCATTGCCTCCTGCCTGCGTCCCTGGAGGTAGAGCCGGTCGGCCCTGTCCAGGACCTGTGCAGGCGTCGCGGCCGTGGCGGAAAACATGCAGGACAGCAGTATAACCCGGAACATTATCAATTGTCCTTTACTTCATTGTTTTTATTGTGATTCTTCTTTCCGGCGGAAAGCAGGAATTCTCTTACCAATTCCGCCCTTGATCGGAGTTCCGCCGGGTCGTAGGCGAATGACGGATCGCATATTGCCTGTTCGCAGTCGGCCATGAGACGGTAAAGTTCTTGTACGCGGTCATCTTCAAGACCGGCCTCTTGGGCCAGTTTTGAAACTTCTTCCCTGGTTAGGCCCCTGGCCGGGATGGAGAGTGATTCCTCGAGCGTGTCCAGGATGAGCTTCCTTATCGCTCTCGGATTGACATTCTCATCGTGCCTCGTGCCCCTGTCTGAAAGCCGCCGGTGAGCAACATCTTTTATGGATCCGGGCGATCGCCCGCCGGCCCGGGTGACATATTTATTTTTTTCTTTGTTTTTTTTATCGCCTTTTATTTTCGGTCTCCTCGATATTATGAGCGATAAGATAAAGGGTAACGGCGCCAGAAACAACAGTATCCAGAACCATGGCCTGCCGTACAACCTCGAAGAACATTCGGCTTGGCCCGAACCCTCCGTAAGCCTCAAAGGCGCAGTATGTTTCATCCCGGTTGCAGGTTCTGTGTTTTCGGTCCGGTCCCTAATATCCAGGTCCAGACACGGCGCCACGGATGTGTCGTAAGCGCCTTCCCTCGGGTCGAAATAATCCACCTTGATATTGCAGATTTCAGCATGTCCCGTTGCCTTGGGAAGCACGTTGTATTCCCATGTCTTGGAGCCCATTGCCGTGAGCCCGATAAATGCAATCTTTTTCTCCGAGATGGGGGACAGGAGCTTCAGGCCCCTGGATAAACGTGGCTCGGGAATCCTTACCAGGGAAATGTTTCCCCTCCCCTTGACTATTATTCGGAGTTTGACGGGTTCTCCAAGAGTGGCATCCTGCTTGGACAGGGATGCGCCGACCTCGAACCTGCCCACGTTGTACTCGAAGAATCCCTTGGGCTTGCCCTGGTCCGGCAACGGTTTGACATGCAGTTCCACCGGTCTCGATGATCGTCTGACTCTTTCCACGTTGCCGGTCGAATCGAAATCAGGGGCCACCTCGAAAGTATAACTCAAAACCGGGATCCGCAGGTTTCCGTCCTGCAATGGAAACAATGTGAACCTGGCCAGGGGCTTGGCCATGTATTCCGACTTTGCTATCACGATGTGGCTCCAATCGAGTTCGGATTGGGCGATCTTCATGGGTAATGCAGTGAAACCCTCGAACCTGGGCATGTCCGATGCATTTCCTCTCAAGACCGCGGGCTTGGAATAGACCCTGTACTCGGCCACCACTTGCTCGCCCACGAAAGGCTCAAGGTTGTCTGTAACCGCCAGTAAGAAAATCCTGTCGTCAAGGCCTGCTTCAGACGGCACAAACCCCTTGGAAAGGGCCAGGGGTTCTCCCCCCTCCACTGAAAGCATGGGTATGGGCGGCAGAACCGTGAGTGGCAGGGGCTTCGAAGTGTATTGCTTGCCGCCCGCCCTAAGGCCGAAGCCGGGAACAGTGATCTCACCTGTAAGCAATGGTTGAAGCTGGAAAAAATATTCCGGATGAAGCCTATCGCCGCCCGGTTTGATGCCCTGGTCCACGATCTTGAACCTGCCTGCAAGGTCGGGCACGACTATTGCTCCAACAGACTTTGATTTTTCCCCTGAAATTCGAACCAGCACGTTTACCGCTTCACCAAGCCTTATCCTGTGCCTGTCCAAGTGCGCGTCAAGGACGGGCTGAGAGGCATCGGAAACAATGGATGGCGACAGGCAGAGGAGAAACACGGGTAAAAAGACCATGCCGCGCATTGAACGGCATGGGTACTTGCCGGTAACAGGGCGGACGTTATGCGACAACAGGCTCACCACGGCTTGTCGGTCCTCCTGGGCCTGAATTTCATTGGAAGAAGCCTCAAGGCCCCGAGTGCGTTCTTCCGGCCTTCTATGGAACGGATTATCTGCATAATCATGCGCTTGTCCATCTTGTGCGCGGCACGGGCATTGGTTTTCCTGCCTGGAACAGGAGCTTCTTTTTTCATGTTTTGTTGATCCCTTGGTTTCACGCGTTTGCGTTCGCCTGCTGCATCTTTCCGCCCGCCCTTGTTGTTTTCCTGCTTGTTCTCCGTGTTCCTGCGCTTGTTTTCGTGTTTCTTTTCTTTTGATTGTCCATGGTTCGCAGAGCTTGAAGCCTGCTTTTTCTTTTTTTCATCGAGCCTCTTTAGAGCGAGTTCGAGATTGATCTTGGCATCCCGGTCGTCCTTGTCGTAAAGCAGGGCAAGGCGGAAATGTTGAACCGCTTCTCCGGGATCTCCTGTCTTAAGGGCCGTGTTCCCGAGGTTGTACTGTGACCTTGAAATCAAGCTTTTGTCACCTGCCGCCTTTGCCGTTGAATATGCCCTCGTAAAGGCCTGCCGAGCCCTGTCGAAACGTCCCCGGCCGAACAGCAATACGCCCATGTCGAAATAAGGGACCGGTGACTCTTTATGTCTTTTTACAGCCTTTTTCAAAAGCGCAAGCGCCCTTGCCGAATCATTCATCTTAACGGCATCGATCGCCCGGTCGATGTCCGTATCATGACCCTTGAACAAGTCAAAGCCTGTTGTGGAAAAGAGCAGGAGCGATAAAACCGCGATTGTTGTCACGTGTCCGTGACGTAACAGGCCGCCGGCCGCGCGCCTTCTTCTTTCCGGAATGGTGAACGATACGAGAAACAGGAGCAGGGAGAGGAACAGCGGCACCTGGAACAGTTCCAGCCTGTTGGCTTTGAGTCTCTTTTGGTAATCGTCTCTCTTCAGCCCGGAGAAAAACGTCGTTACCCGTTCCAGGCCGAGCATGTCGTCGATCTTTACTGAAATCCCGCCCGTGTCTTCGGCCAGGGCGTTCATGAAATCGTCCTGCAACCTGCTGATCACGATATTGCCGAAGATGTCCTTCATGTATGAGCCGCCCGGCCTGTTCGTGTACAAGGGGACCGGCGCTCCCCCGGTGGTGCCGGTTTCAACGGTTACGATTCTGATGCCGGCCTGTTTCAGCACGGCTGCCGCGGCAAGAGGATCGCCTTCGTGGCCTTCACCATCAGAGAAGAGAACAATGACCTTGTCCCCGGAACCAGGCGCCCTTTTCAACATGTCCATGGATTGTTCAAGGCCGTCCTCGATGTTGGTTCCGGCCACTGCCGGTCCAAGGGAAGCGGCATGAAGCGACAACAGGCGCTCCTTGATTATTCTCGTGGATGTCGTAGGCGGACATTGCGGAAGGCCCAAGCCTGCAAAACCGACAAGGCCGATCCTGTCGCCCTCCAGTCTGTGCACCAGTTCCACGGCCATGGAGACGGCCCTGGTAAAACGGTCGGGCCTGATGTCCCGGGCAAGCATGCTCCGCGACATGTCGATACAAAGAACTACATCCATACCCGCGCCTTTCACCACCCCTCCCTGCCTTTGAAAACCGGGCCGTGCAAGCGAAAGCGCCGCCAGGGCGATCCCAAGCAGGAAAAGTATTTCTTTAAGAATCTTCCTTGTCCGGCTCGATGACCCTGCGGCCGCCAGGATCAGGTTCGTATCACCCGCCGCCTCGATCCTTTTAACGGCCCTGGATGTCGACCAGGCACAAAGGAACCATAGAACAAGACAAAGCAGCAACAAAAAGAGCCAGTAGGGACATTCGAACCATGGCGCAAGCATGTCCGTAACCGCCCGGCCCATCTAGCTTCTCCTTTGAATCGAACCGTTCATGGAAACCGCCTGAACCTGGTCTGTTCCAGGATGAATCCTATCACGAGCAGGCCGAGGCCCGGGACCAGGAAGAATTGGAAGAGTTCCCTGTGTTCGATGGTCTTGCCGGGAAGGCGGGTCTTTTCCATGGAATCTATCCGGGTAAACAGGCTCTTGAGTACATTCACGTCACCGGCCCTGCCTGCCAGGCCACCGGTGAGCCTTGCCATCTTTTCGAGCAGGCCCGCGTCCGCCGGAACTTTTGCCCTGGCGACAGGTCCAGGTCCTGCGGTCGTATAAAAAGGAACGGGGCCCTGTTTTTCACTGCCTATGAGAATCGTATGAATCCGCACGCCCAGCGTTTTTGCCATTTTTGCGCTGAACAGCGGCGGTACCTCGCTGCGGTTGTCCCTGCCGTCCGTCAGCAGGATTATCGCCTTGCCCTTTGCCGGTGAGTCTTTCAACTGTGCCAGGGCCAGGGTTACCGCATCGCCGACGGCTGTTCCGTCCTCGAGCATGCCTGTGTAAACATAATCAAGGTATTCGAGCAAAGCCTTCCTGTCGAATGTGAGGGGACAGGCCACCATCGGAATGCCTGCGAACACGATTAGGGCCAACCTGTCGCTGGTCCTGGCCCGGACGAACTTGTCCATGACTCTCTTGGCTGCGTCTATTCTCGAAAGGGCGGAGTAAGGCCCCCCCAAGTTCGAGCCGGTTCCCATGTCCGCCGCCCTCATGCTCGTGGAAGTGTCCAGCACCAGAACCAGGTCAGTGCCGTTCGTGTCGTCCACGATTTCACCGGCCGTCGCCCTGGGCCGGGCAAGGGCCGCCACCAGGAGAACGACACCTGTTATCTCCAGCATTCTCGGTACAAAGCTCCACCTTGCGGCCCAACCATGCTTTACCTCGAGATGCTTTAGAGGGGATGCAAACAAAAGGGAACCGTCCCGCTTGCCCGCCCATGGACCTGATACATAGATGAGCAAGGGTAATGCTATGGCCAGTATGAGGAAGCTTGCGGGCTGCTCGAATCCCGGCCATGTTTGCAGGTTCATGCGGCGGTCCTCTTATGTCCGAAAGATGCGGCATCACCATGGTCTTGTACTATCTTTTCGAGTCCGTGCAGCAAATCAATCGCCTTTTGGATCCATTCTCGCGTGCTGTGTTCTTCCATGATTATGCCGGCGAACCTTACCCGGTCGCAGGTGAACAGCAAGTCGGCGAGATTGGTCACCGTGCTTTGGTCAAGCCCGCGCCGTTGCAGCAAATCTTTGATCTCCCTCCTCGTGCTTTGCAATGCCCCCCGGCCCGTCGGTTGCCGTGTGCCCGGAAGGCGCCTGTCCAGGAAATCCCGAACCAGCCATGCAATCTCGTTGAACAACTTCTTCTGGCTTACTCGAGACATGCCGGGGTTCAACAACTCGTTCAGCCTGGTGAAGGCCCTGTCCTCGCCGTACGCGCCTCTGCTCCCCGCTGAAAACCGTTTTCCCGCGTAATAGGTTGCCGCAACCAGCAGTGCCAGCACGCACAGGCCGAGCAGTATGCCGGGCCAGAGCCTGGTCTCTTCGAGCCTTTCAAGGCCCTTGATCGGCCTTGGTGTGTCCATGCCCTTTTCGAGCACCGATTCAACGTGGATTTCAAATGCCGGTATCAACAAGGGTTTCACCTTGGCGCCGCCGGCATCGGCCGTCTTGATCAAAAGGCCCTCGGCTTTCAGGTTGCCGGTTTCAAAAGGTGCAAGCGTGCATGTAAGATGGGCGCGGCCCCGGGGATCCGGTTTATTTGTCTTACATCCGAAAATCCGGAACGGTCCCAGGTCCTGATCCTCCAATGGAACCAATCTCCGCCCGTTTTCGAGCAGCGCGCTCACATCCAGTTTGCACCAATCTCCTACCGTAAGGTGTTTCGGGCAATCCATGTTCACGGTTACCTGCCCGGCAATGAGCAGTGCAGCCAAGGCTGTTGTTATGCAGCCCATTGTCTCTTCCCGATAACGCCTGCAAGAGTTGATATGTAGTCACTGTCGGTCCAGAGAACCGCGTGTCTCAAACCAAGGGATGTAAAGAAGTCGCAAAGCCCCTCGATTCTAGCCAGGCTTTTTTCAGAGTACTCTTGTCTCGTGGTCTTGTCGCTCGTATCGATTAAAGCGCCTGCTTTGAAGCCGGGAGCGCCGAACCGGACGAGTCCAAGGTCCGGTAATTCACGTTCCCACGGATCAAGCACGAGAATGGGTATTATCTCGTGCCTCATGGACATGCGTTTCATCACCGGCTCGAATCCGGGTTTGCTGAAATCGGAAAACACGAAGATCATGGAACGCCGGTGCGTCGTCCTATCCAGGAAGTTCAACCCGTCCTTGGTGTCGTATTCCTGTTTCCGCGTAACACCGGTCTCTGGGAATGAAAGCATGTCTTCCACGGCCGATGCTGTTTCCAGGGCCTTGGCGGATAGCCGCAGGGCATGGAGCCTGCCCTTCTTGGGCGGCAGGTAATGCCTTTGGAACGGCGCCTGGGCCAGCATCGACACCTTGTCGGAATTGAAGACGGCGCTGAACGCGATAACGGATGCAGCCTGTACCACGGTTTCGAGCCTGGTCGGGTGCCTGCTGGAAAATGCAAGCGACATTGAATAATCGAGAAGGAGTATTGCATTGAGTTCTCTTTCCTCGAGGTATTCCTTTACGTGCAGGTCTCCCGTCCTGGCAGTGACGTTCCAGTCGATACTGCGGATGTCGTCGCCGTCTACGTACTTTCTGACCGAGTCGAATTCCAGGCCTCTTCCACGGAATGCTGAACGGTACGACCCTCCCATGGCCTCTGACACGGCCCTGGATGCCTTGATCTCTATTCTCCGGATGCGCCGAAGAAGCTCTTCCCTGGAAAACATCAGATGAGCACCGTTTCGTCGACCCTGGCCAATATGCGTGCCACGATGTCGTCCGAAGTCATACCCTCGGCCTCCGCCTCGTACGAGAGTAGTATCCTGTGCCTCAGGACATCTCTCGCCACTGCCTTGACGTCGTCGGTTTCCACGTAGTCGCGGCCCCGGACATAGGCCCTGGCCCTGGAGGCCAGGTTCAGGTACAGCGTTGCCCTTGGACTCGCCCCGAGGCGAATCATCGGGGCCAACTTCGATAGCCCGAATTGCTTGGGATGCCTTGTAGCCTGCACAAGGTCGATGATGTACCTTCCGGCCGTGTCCTTGTCCAGTTTCGTTTTCCTTACCGCCTTTCTGGCCTCGAGCACCTCTTGTGTCCCGATGACCGGATCGGCCTTCGGTTGATCGGATACGGAGGTCATTCTCTCCATCATGGCCTCTTCCTCCATCCTCGTGGGATAATCCACCTTGACCATGAGCATGAACCTGTCCATTTGTGCCTCCGGAAGGGGATAGGTTCCCTCCTGCTCGATGGGATTCTGTGTTGCCATGACCATGAACAGGGGATCAAGCTCGTAGGTGGTACCGCCGATGCTTACGGTTCGTTCTTCCATTGCCTCGAGCAGTGCGGATTGTACCTTGGCCGGGGCCCGGTTGATTTCGTCGGCCAGGACAAGGTTGGTGAAGATCGGGCCGAGCTTGGGCGAAAAGGTTCCCGCCTCGCGGTCGAATACCATGGTGCCGGTAAGGTCGGCCGGGAGAAGGTCCGGTGTGAACTGGATCCTGCGGAACCCGGCTTTCATTGAAGAGGCAAGGCTTCGGACCATCAGTGTCTTGGCGAGTCCGGGCACGCCCTGGAGCAGTACGTGGCCGTTTGCAAGGAGCGCCACCAGGAGTTTTTCCAATACGAATTTCTGGCCTACTATTACCCTGCCGACTTCGGAAAGTATTTTTTCAGCCAGTTGCTTTCCCGGGCCTGCCTCGAATTGTTCCATGCTTTACCCCGTTTTCATTTCGTTTAGGACCATTCAAGCTGCGTTTCGTCAATAGTATGTCAAGGTCCGAAGGATTGGCAATAACGAATGACCGTTCCGTGGTAGCCGAATTAAATGTCAGCAACAATTCCAGGGCGTTGCCCCTGTCTGACATGTTACGCCCCTTCAGGGCTTGATTGGTGCCGGGCATTCGAAGCATCCGGCCATACATCCCGCATCATAGGGACATCGTCCTTAATTGAATAATTTCCAATTGAATCAAATAAAACCAATTCCCCAGAAGCCCCAAAGGGGCGAAATAAAATAGCCTGGGGCAACGCCCCAGGAATTATTGGCACCAAACGATCCCCCTCGCCCGCTCTGCGGGAGAG
>JAADFL010000081.1 GCA_013152945.1 Deltaproteobacteria bacterium
GTGGCAATTCAAGTAGTGATATTGGGATGGTTGTGTCTTTTTAACCGGAATTATTGCAGCATAATGTCACCTTCGACCCCGTCCCCCCACCGTCCCCGTCGTCCCCTTTTTAACCGGAATTATTGCAGTATAATATCACCTTCGACCCCGTCGCCGCCCATCTCTTTCACTGCTCGTCAGCACCAATGTCAGGCGCATCGCCGCTGGGACGGTCCTCGTCGTCCATGTCCTTTTTAACCTGGAGCACCCCGTTGGTGTTGTTGACGGTTTCAGGTGCTCCTGCATCTATGCATGCTGATTTTGAGCTGATATGCCAGTCTGCGTTGGTGGGGTTCAATATATCTGGAGCAATGAAATCCGGGTCGCCTGAGATATTGTCAGGTTGCCTGTCGTTCCTGCGGAAGTGCGAGTTTATCCAGTCCAGGTCCCTGTCGGCATTATTTCTGCGGGTGTCATACGAATCTGAATACAAGACTTCCACGGTGTCCTCGTCAAAGTCATTGTTCCAGCACTTCGAGGGCTCGAGCCTGGGTCCGAACTCGAATACCCCGTAATCGGCGTATGCAATTATATTCGAGACCAATTCGATCCTGCCGATGGCGTCGTTGCTGTCTCTCTCCGGGAACAGGCACACAGCCCTGCTGACCGCATTTTGTCCATCAGCTACACCTCCAAGTATTGTGTTGTGGTATACCTTGGGCGTTATATTTTCGTTGTTTTGGGGCAAGAGGAACCCTAAACTGCATGTCTGGCTGGAAAAGCCTCCATGTATCACGTTGTTGGTAACTTCAGCATAGGATCCGTTCAGACCCAGGCCGGTGCAGGGCATTCCGCATTTGGAACCACCGACTACATAATTCGAGTCTATAATAACGGACTGGTTGACCACAGCCGCGGCTACTCCGTCTACGATGAGTCCGTCACAATGCACGTGTCCCCGCCATTGCCCGCCGTTATCGCAGTTCGGACCTACGATATAATTGTGCCTAAGCATGGGCACGGCACTGTTTCTGATGAGTACTGCCTGGCCATTCTCGTCGTCTTTAAAGTCCCTGTTTCTCACCCTGCCACCGATCATTGTGTTCCAGGCCACCAGGGGACGGCTGTTTGACCCGGATATGTTGAGCCCTCGCAAGTACGAGGCCTCACCCAGGATGATCGCGTTGCCTACAAAAGTCGGACTGGCGTTGTCGATTCTCAATGTATTTACAGAGGTGTTGCCATCTCCTGCATTTCTGCCATGGAATATGCAACCGGTTATCTCAACCTCTCTTGTTGCTCCCGATTCGACTCTTATACCGTTGTTATCGGATGTAAAAATATCCACTTTGTGCTTGTCCGGATCCATGACCCACGAGTGGGGGTCGTAACCACAGTAAAGACTGGACTTGGCAAGAATCTGGAACGATTGGTGATACTCGCCTTCCGCCACCAGCACGCCGGTTATGAACCCGTTCGTGTCGGTGAGTTCGGCTGCGCGGGATATCCCCCTGCCGATGGTGGCACAATTCTGCTCCCTGGTGCACGGGTTTTTGTCGTCACTGTCGGGAAGTTTCGAGACATAGGCTGCAAGCTGCTGGCTGTCTGCTTTGGTGACCTGTACGTTAATGGTATCCTGGTCACTTCCGCCGTCATTGTCGTTGACTGTAAGCACGATGTTCCATGAACCTACGGGCAACCTCACAGTGGGCCTGGGAACGTCCGAAACCTCCACGCCGTCCAGTGTCCACAAGTAAGATAGGCTGTCTCCATCCGGGTCGTGCGATCCCGTTCCATCGAGTTGCACAGGAGTTAAGGTGGCGGTGGCCGACACCAACTGATCCGGACCTGCGTCTGCAATGGGCGGATTGTTGGTTGACGTAACCCGAACCGTATCGGTGTCAACGCCGTTGCAACCGTCCCTGACAGAAAGTTGAAGTATGAATACCCCCTTCACATCCGGTGTAAACTTGGGATTAAGCGTATCCCTGGCTACTATATCATTGTTGGACAGGAAACTTCCGTCAGGCCTTGCCGTGAAGCTCCACTGGTATGCCATTGGGTTACCGTCCGGATCGGATGCTGATCCTGAAATGGAGATCTCGCTCAAATTGGGGCCCGATGTATCGGGGCCTGCATTAGCGGCCGGGTTCCGGTTGGGTAGTATGGTCACGTCCAGGTTCTTCTGGGCAGAATCTGTATCCTGGTCTGTTACCTGAGCCGTGAATGTAACTGTGCCTGCCGTGGACTTATGCGGCGTTCCTCCAAGGTGGCCATCGCCGGACAGGTTCAAACCCACCGGTCCGAGGTTATCGTTCACCTCTGTCCAGGTATAAGGTGGGTGGCCGTTCTCCGCCTGGAGGAGGAAGGGGGCGTATGCAACGCATTCCCGGGCATCGGGAATGTCCGAACTCCTGGTCGTTATGCGCAGCACGGGCACTGCAGTAACGGTTATGTCCATGTCCATGTGATCTGTTCCGCCGTCGCCGTCGTCGACTGTGAGTCGCACCGTAAATATGCCGCCTGCATCCGGCGTGAACCAGGCTTGGCTGGAAGAGGCATTATTGATGTCCGAGCTGGAAAGCCTGCTGCCGCCTGGAACCGAGATAAGCGACCAAGTATATGAAATTGCGTCACTATCCGGATCATTCGAGCCTGTTCCATCCAGATCGATCCGGTCGCCTTGTTTCGGGTTGATGGGTGAGTATGTGGCGGAAGCAACAGGTGTATTGTTCATGGCGGTGGCTGTAACCTGGTCGGTCGAAGATCCGCCGCACGAATCGGATACAGTCAATTCGAGCACGTAATCCCCCTTCTTGTTTGGTACGAATGAGCAAATCGGGGACGTGGCGCCGTTGATGTCGGAGTCGGTCAGGCTGCTACCTGTTGGCACTGACACGAACTTCCAGGCGAATACGATCGGATTTCCGTCCGGATCGCTGGATGCACTTCCGTCGAGTTGGATTTCAGAAAGGTTAGGCCCTGCCACACTGGAACCTGCATTTGCAACGGGCGGCCTGTCAGCAAGCACTGTGAGAACCAGGTCGCGCGTAGCCGTGTCGTTTGCCTTGTCCAGGACCTGCACGGTAAAGGGATGATCACCGGCAGTACCCTGGCCCGGAATGCCGCTTATTATTCCATCCTGGCCTATCCGGAGGCTTGCCGGTAAGCCATTGCCCACCTCGCTGAAAGCATAAGGCGGTGTTCCGCTCATGGCCTGCAGCCTGTCAAAGGTGTACTCAACGCACTCCCTGGCTTGTGGAAGGTCTGTGTTGGAAGTGATGATTACCAGTCCCTGGATCACCTCAATGCTCAGGGTGTCGGTGTTGCTTGCATTGTCGGTATCCGTAACCGTTAGTTGCACCTCGTACGTGCCCTCAACGTCTGGCACGAATGACGCGGTTGCATGGTCCCTGTTTTGGATGTCCCTGTCTGCAATGTTGCTGCCTTGAGGCAGGCTCGTGAAGGACCATGAATAGGTGAGGGCATCCTCGTCCAGGTCGTTTGAGTTTGTACCGTCCAGGTCTATTTCCACCCCGGGTGCACCGCCCGAAGGACCCCCTGCGATTGCGGTTGGAGGATTGTTGAGAGAGTCCACGTCCGTCATGTCGGTGTTGTGGGCCCTGTCCCAGTCCGTAACCACCAGGGCAAGGGTGAACTTGCCTTTCTTGTCCGGTGTGAAACTTGGAGTAAGCGTATCCAGGTCCGTAATATCTGAGTTCTTGAGGGCCGAACCTTTCGGCAGTTTGACGAAGTGCCACTCATAGCTCAATGGATCGTTTTCCTTGTCCGTGGCAGAGCCGTTCAGTGTTATCTCGTGTTTATTGAGCACACTGTAAGGCCCGCCTGTGTGTGCTTTTGGTGGTTCGTTGTACGCGGTCACCCACATGTTATCCGTGTCTGTGCCTCCTTTCCCATCGTCTACCATGAGCCGTATAAAGTACTTGCCACCCCGGTCAGGCTTGAACACGGGCCTGGATGCGTCCGTCGAGTTGTTCGGGCTTATCCAGTCGTTCGCTGCAAGACTGCCGTCAGGTTTTTGTGTGATGCTCCAGTTGTAAGTGAGCGTATCTCCATCCGGATCAATGGAGCCGGTGCCGTCGAGCTGTACTTCCTTGTTTTTATCCACTGTCCTGTTCATGCCTGCGTCGGCAACAGGCGGATTGTTCGTGCCCGCCGGTACTGCCTTTATGGTAACCTCGTCAGAGTCCGTATCTATCCCGTCACTTACGGTAAGGCGAACTACAAAGTCTCCCTCCTTGTCTGGAGTGAAGTACGCGCCGGCTGTTGTGCGGCCGCCCATGTCCGGGTCGGTAAGGCCTGATCCGTCCGGAACCCTGGAAAAGGACCACGAGTAAGTAAGGGTATCGCCATCGGGATCGTAGGAACCGGCACCGTTAAGCTGGGCCTTGTGTCCTACCATTGCGGAGAAAGGGGCACCTGCATCTGCCACTGGAGGCGTGTTTGCTTCTTCAGATACGGTAATCTTGACCGTGTCCATGTCCTTGCCGCCCTTACCGTCGTCTACCTCGAGCCGTACCACGTATTCACCGTCCCTGTCGGGCGTGAACATTGCCTTGTATGCCGATGTGCTGTTGTTGGGTTGAATATCAGAAGCGGTAAGTGTGCTGTTCCGGGGCAACGAGGAGAAGCTCCACTTGTAGGTCAGGGTATCATTGTCCGGGTCTGTTGAGCCCGAGCCATCCAGGCTCGCCTTTGAACCTATCCCGGCGGCGTGGTCTTCTCCGGCGTCTGCAATAGGGGGTCTGTTTGCGCCAGTTTGCACGGTTACGTTGGTGAAGTCGGGTGCTGAGTCGCTGGAACCGTCGCTGACTACCAGTGCAACCACGTACACACCGGATGTGTCTGCCTTGAATGATGCAACAGGCTTGTCGGCATCGGTCAGGTCGAAAGAGGCGCCCTTGGGTTTACTTTGAACAGACCACCTATAACTTAGGCTGTCCCCATCCGGATCAAAGCTCGATTTTCCGTTCAGTTGCACGGGCTCCTGCACCGGGGTCTTTTGATCATAACCTGCAAATGCAATGGGTTGCTTGTTTCCCGGCAGATACGATGTGCATCCTGTAACCATGATCAATGATATAATTTGAATCTTGCCGATAGTGACATTAATCCTCATTCCTTCCCTCCTACATCTGGGAACCAAAAGTAATTCACCTGAATCGAAATATAACACATTATTTATATTGTGGCACCCTGGCTCCAGCGAATGTTGCAAACATTCTTTTGGCACTTCTTCTGTGGCAGGGCGGCTGGAGGGGGCAACCGGCCAGAGGGAACCGGCCAGAGGGGCCAGAGGGGACGGAGGCGGTTCGGGGTGGCGGGCGACAGGTGGTCATCGCAGGCAGGCAGGCAAGGCACTTACAGCATGCAAGTGACCGGATCCTGGTCACCCAAACCGGATTCTGGTCACTTTTGGAGCCAGGGCTCATCTCTAACCTATCGTAATCATTGAAGGCGGTTCTTGGCACGAAAGTTGACATTACTAATCCAACGTAAAGCCGGTCAGCCGGGATATTGACCGGCGAACAGGAGGGCCAAATGAGGAGACCAAGGTCGCATTCTGTCGTGGAAGGCTATACGATTCACAAGATGTGGAGGGCACACAACAAGGAATACCTCCTGGCCTTGGAGGACGACAAGC
>JAADFL010000082.1 GCA_013152945.1 Deltaproteobacteria bacterium
ATTCCCCAAAAGCCCCAAAGGGGCGAAATAAAATAGCCTGGGGCAACGCCCCAGGAATTATTGGTACCAAACGATCCCCCTCGCCCGCTCTTGGGCGGTTCGCGAACCGCCCCTACTTCATGAAATAACAGCATATTTTAGGCACCCTGAAAATCAACCTGGGTGGGGAGGGCCACGGGTGGGGAGGGCCACAGGGAGGGCCACACACCCGGCACTTTACTGACACATTGACCCGGCTTCGACAGGTTACAAAGACAATCTTTCGACAAAATTACGATTGACGGCAGAATGACCCTTGATGATCAGCTTGCGCGCACCAAGGCCTTGGGCAGAACAGGTTGGTTTTCCGTCTCCCGGGAATCCGGGTCTTCCTGGTCTCCGGATGATATAGATATCATACCCTTGCTCAGTAAGTCCTGAAACACATCAACTAAAGCGGGATCGAACTGTGTTCCCTTGCAGGCGACCAATCTCTTGATTGCTTCCTCCAAAGGAATGGCCGACCTGTATGCCCTGTTCGAGGTCATGGCGTCGAATGCATCCGCCACAGCCACGATCCGGGCTTCGAGAGGGACATTTTCTCCTTTCAGTCCGTCCGGGTATCCTGCGCCATCGTACCTTTCGTGGTGATGCCTGACAATTGGCAGTATAGGCGCCATGCTTTTTATTCTACCAAGGATCTGGGCCCCGATAAGCGGATGGGTTTTTACGTGTTCATATTCTTTATCCGTCAACTTGCCATTCTTGTTCAAAACCGTTTCCCTGATACCGATCTTGCCGATATCGTGCAACTGTCCGCCGAGACTCAGCCTGTCTATTTCTTGGTTTGAAAGACCAATCTCCCTTGCCAAAGCCACACTATAGAAGGTCACCCTTTCACTATGGCCCTGGGTATACCTGTCCTTTGCCTCCAAGGCAGCGGCCAATGCCATTACAGTATCCAAATAGGAACTCTCAAGTTGTCTTTTCTGCTCCTTCACTCTTTCCCGCAGGCGCTGTTCCTCGTTCTCACGGTCCAATCGCAGTTGTCTCAATTCCAGACTTCGCTCCAGTGCGAATTTGAGTTCATCCATGGAAACCGGCTTTGTAAGATAGTCATAGGCACCCAACTTCAATATGTTCACAGCGATTTCCAGATCCTGTTCGGCAGTCAGCATCAGCACAGCCATTTTCGGATCGATTTTAAGAATCCTCTTCAACGTATCGAGACCGTTCATTTCAGGCATCCTGTAATCGAGCAAAGCTGCATCGAATTTGCCAGGGTCAATCTTTTTAACGGCCTCCTGACCGCTGGATGCAACATCGAACTCGTATCCCATTTTTACAATCTGCCTGGATAATACCTTTCTGAGTATCTCTTCATCATCTACAATCAAGATCCTGAACTTTGGATTGAGATCCATTTATTACTCCGCTTGTCCGGAAGCCATGAGGAGTGAATCAATCAGCCTGCCAAGGGCTATCTCGTCGTCAGGACGAAGCCCGGTGAACTTCATGCCCACACCTTGTGCGTCATCAGCCTGGACTGTGTGCTTCTGGGCCCATACGACCTCTGACTGAAGGAATCTTGGCAATTCCTCTCCGGGCAGGGGTAGTATTACGGTAACCATATCCCCTGATTTGAGAGACATGCCCCTTCCACGCAGAAACAGGCCTCCCAGACTGATGTTCTTGACCTCACCTGTAGTGTAACCTGTAGCGTTGCCGAACATTGCAGGCATGTCCACATCAACTCTCGGGTGCTGCCTCATTTCCCTTCCTGGTAAACGGCTTGGATTTGCTACCATGGCGAACCTCCCTTAAAGTCTCGGCTAATAGATTATGCAAATGCCGAGCCAAGTTGATTGACAGGGGAACTGCAGAAATAATTCAATGATTACAGAACAATTTAATCTTTCAGAATAATGGGAGCAAGGGCTGTAATGACCTTGCCGGGTTATTCTTCACCCCGTCATGATAATCAACCAAAGCTGACTGCTCCTCTTTCCTCTGCTCGTCCGGCTTGTATGGAACAAGTCGATATGTTATGGAACCAGGTACCAGGAGGGAAGATTGACTTCGACCATAGGTAGAATTCTCGTTGTCGATGACGAATCACTTATCAGGGACTACTTGACCAAGGCTTTGTCCAGGGCCGGACACGAGGTGGAGACAGCCGGGGATGGAGCCCGGGGGTTGCAAAAGCTGGAGGAATTTCTTCCCGACGTGGTACTCCTGGATATTCGCATGCCTGACATGGATGGTCTGGAAGTCCTGCGCAATATTAAGTCTTCAAAGCCTCAGGTTGAAGTCATTATGATGACCGGGTTCGGCACCATTCGATCGGCTGTGGACGCCTCACATGCAGGAGCATTCGATTACCTGCAAAAACCTTTCGATAACATGGCCGAAGTTCTGTTGACCGTCAGGAATGCATTGGTCAAACGGTCCCTTGCCCAAAAGGCCGAGCGCTTGGAGCAGGTGGTATCCGAACGCGAGGCCTATGATATGCTGGTAGGCGACAGTCCGCCCATGCATGAAATAATGGACCTAATAAAAACAGTGGCGCCCAGCAATTCCACCATACTGATCGCCGGCGAAACAGGAACAGGCAAGGAATTGGTCGCAAGGGCTATTCAAAAATCAAGTAATCGAAAAAACAAACCTTTCGTGGCCATTCATTGCGCGGCCCTTTCCGAGACACTTCTCGAGAGCGAACTGTTCGGCCATGTCAAGGGAGCCTTTACTGGTGCGCACAGGGATCGCCCCGGCCTGTTCGAGACCGCTGACAGGGGGACGATCTTCCTGGATGAAATCTCTGAAATTCCACCTTCAATACAGGTCAAACTCCTGCGCGTACTACAGGAAGGAGAAGTCAAGCGAGTCGGATCATCGATTACCAAGAAGGTCGACCTCCGTGTTATCGCGGCAACCAACGTTGATCTTAAAGAGAAAATCAAGGAAGGACGGTTCAGGGAAGATCTCTATTACAGGCTCAACGTGATACGCATGGAACTCCCCCCATTGAGGGACAGGGGCAGGGACATTTCCCTGTTGGCCGTGCATTTCGTGGAAAAATTCTCGAAAAGAGCGGGCAGAAAAGTGCCCACAATAAGCAAGCAAGCAATGGATGCACTCGAAATGTATGGCTGGCCGGGCAATGTAAGGGAACTTGAGAACGCCATAGAGAGGGCTATCGTGCTTTGCCGGCAAGATTCGATAGAACTGCACAACCTTCCTCCTGAAATAGGCAGCATGGACAGGGGAAATATGCCGGGCCTGGACGGTGAAACAGCGGCCAAGAATGGATTGCCTTTTACAAAGGCCAAGAATCAGGCTTTACAACATTTCGAGCAACAATATATCGAAACCCTGCTTAAATTATCCGATGGTAACATGTCCGAAGCAGCCAGGAAAGCCGGGCTCGACAGAAGTAATTTCAGGAAAATCGTAAAAAAGTACCAGTAACAGCCTTCCGGGTAAAATAAAACCCAATACAAAGTCAGAGACAGTATATCCGTTTTGAAACCTTTTGGAGGAATAACTTGTTATTACATGTTAGTAGCCGGATATTGAATACCCGGTTCGACTCTGGCACAATTCTTGATTATCATTATTAACAGAGCCACAGCACAGGACGCCTAAAATGGTGTAGGCTCTGGGAAAAAATGGAGCCCTTGAACGGCAAGGTAGGGAAATTGGAATGAATTATGGAACATTATTACAGGTCTAACAACAAAATCACCAGCAATCCGACGATAATAATCGTTGATGACGATCCCTTATTCAGGGCCATGACAGCAGATGCGCTGAAAGAAGAAAAAGAGGAAAGTTACGATGTCATCGAGGCGGAATCCGGTGAAGAAGCTCTTGAAATCATGCACAACAGCTTAATCGATGCAGCAATCGTGGACTTGTTCCTCCCAGGTATGAACGGCCTGGAACTATTGATGCGGATTGCCAAAACCAAACCCGATGTCTTGAGGATACTGGTCAGTGCAAAAGCAAACAAGGACCAGGTTATAACGTCGATCAACAAAGCAAGGGTTCATGCCGTACTCTTGAAGCCATTGGACTATCCCAAATTCCTGGTCCTGCTCAAAGAGCTTCGAAGTGAACGTTCACGCATGCTACAGGCGGAAAGGCTGGCAGCCATAGGCGAACTCGTAGGCGGAGTGGCCCATGAACTCAATAATCCCTTGACCGCGGTAATCGGCTTCACCGAGTTGTTGCTCAAAGACGCCGACATGGAATCATCGAGGGAAGACCTCAACAATATACTGTCTGCTTCCAAAAGAGCCGCAAGAATAGTGAAAAATCTCTCTGCATTTGCTGTTCCGGCCAGGAAGGGCCAGGAAGAAGTGGAACTCAATTCCCTATTGCGGGCGGTCGCGGAATTGGAAACCAAAAAACTCAAACAATCCGGAATCGACTTGTTCCTGGACCTGGACCAATCTTCACCTACATGTTTCGGCAACCCCACAGCACTTCGCAGAATGATGACAAATATTTTGGAAAATGCAAAGCAGGCATGCATGGATGATTCATCTCGTGTCGAGGGCAAGGGCAAAAAGCGAAACGGCAGAATATGGCTTAGAACCAGGAACAATGACGATTCGTTCGCAGAGTTGCAGGTTGAAGATGATGGAGTGGGAATTGCACCCCAACACATACACAGGATATTCGAACCTTTCTTTTCAACCAGGGACCTGAAACCGGGCCGCGGACTGGGATTGGCGGTAGCGCATGGAATAGCACATTCCCACGGCGGTCACATCATGGTCGAATCAGAGCCCGGAAAAGGATCACTTTTCAGGATAATCCTGCCGGCCGCATACACAGACACCGGACCTGTCGCCGCCCCGAGGAATTCTTGCCTTACATCACGCACAGTGCTTGTTGTAGATGACGAACCCGGCATCAGGGACTTTCTAAATCGTCTGCTTACAAGGGAAGGTATGGATGTCACAACCACGGACACATCTATTGGCGCACTTCATTTGTTCAAGGGAGGATTTGTACCTGACGTGATTCTGTGTGACTTGAGATTACCCGACATGGACGGCTCGACTCTCCGGCGTAAAACAGCCAAATCCTACCCGGAGCTTGCAAGGCGCTTCGTGTTCATTACAGGTGATACGGCGAACGAGAGGTCGCTTACCTTCATGGACCAATCATCCGCGCCATGCCTCGAGAAACCTTTTACCAGGGACCAGCTCATGGATGCCCTGGAACTGATAGCATCCACCGGGAATAAAGCCTCCAAAGCAAGCTCATAATTTATAAAATCAAGCGCGGGAAGGCGGAGGACGGGACTAGAGCCGGCCTCAAGCACTAAATTCCCGGTATGCACCTGCATGCGAATCACCTCTTGCATTTGGTTATATTTCAGATTATATAACGCAGAGATATTTTAAAAGACCGCGGGTCAACGGAGGTCGAAAGATGTTCAAAACCCTTAACGGCAAGGTCAACCTTGTCAACGCGTTAACCGGTTTCACGTTTCTCTCTGCTTTTTTCCTGTTCTCCCCCGCACGTGCAGACGATATAAGACTGGCCACTACAACAAGCACGCAAAACTCCGGCCTGCTGGATTTCATATTGCCTGATTTTGAAAAACGCACCGGCATGAAGGTGAGAGTAATTGCAGTAGGCACGGGCAAGGCCCTCAAACTGGCCGAGAGAGGAGACGCCGACGTGGTCCTGGTCCACGCCCGCAAACTCGAAGAAAAATTCGTGAGGCAGGGGCACGGCGTGAGAAGAAAGAAAGTCATGGAGAACGACTTTGTCCTGGTAGGGCCCGAATCCGATCCCTCGCATATAAGGGGGGCAAAGTCTATAAAAGAAGCCATGAAGAGGTTGAAATCGTGCAAGGCTCCTTTTATTTCCAGGGGAGATCGTTCAGGGACTCACATCAGGGAACTTTCTCTCTGGGACATGGTAGGCGGACCGCCGCCGGCTCCCTGCCGGTTGGAAGTGGGCCAGGGCCAGGCGGCCATGCTCAGAATAGCTTCCGAAAAACAGGCCTATGCCCTGACTGACAGGGGGACCTACCTGGCGGTGAAAGGAATCTCGGACCAACTGAAAGTAATGTTCCAGGGTGCCAAGGTACTAATCAATCCTTACCACATCATCGTAGTAAACCCGAAGAAGCACAAGGACATGAACTTCAAAGGGGCATGTAAGTTCGAAGACTGGTTTCTTTCTCCAAGAATCCAGAAGATGATTGGATCGTTCAAGGTAAAAGGCGTGGTCCTGTTCAGACCGGTTATCGGCAAGAAATAACAGGAGCTTGATGATTCATGCTGGCCGCCGAGATACTGAATATCCTGTCCGTATCACTCAAGGTTTCACTGAGCGCCACGCTGGCTGCCGCTCTGGTGAGTGTGCCAATCGGCATCGGTCTGGGCTGGGGCAGGTTTCCAGGCCGTAACACCCTTGTCACTGTGCTGAAAACCCTGATGGCATTGCCCACAGTGGTCGTAGGGCTCTTACTCTATGGACTGTTCAGCAGGCTGGGCCCATTGGGATTCCTCAAGATCCTGTACACACCGGCTGCCATGGCGGCCGGCCAGTTCGTTCTGGCATTGCCGATAATTTCATCACTCACATGCTCTGCAATAGAAGGCCTTGATCCGAGGGTGCGCCGGACTGCGCTGACACTCGGGGCATCCAGATTCCAGGCCGCACTGCTGGGGGCGAGAGAAGCCAAGCTGACGCTGCTCGCTGCAATTGCCGCAGGCTTCGGAAGGGTCGTAACCGAAGTGGGCTCGGCAATCATGCTCGGAGGAAACATCAAGGACTACACCAGGACAATGACCACCGCCATTACACTTGAAACCGCAAAAGGCGAGTTCGAGCTGGGTATATACCTTGGGTTCATATTGCTGGCGGTTGCTCTCGGCTTGAATCTCGCCGTGGCCAAGGGGCTGGAGTCACGATGATGGACGACAACATTTACAAGCTCGACAGAGTAAAGCGCCTTGCATGCAACAGGGTGCTCCTCGATATCATCGGGCTCGAAATAGCGCCGGACCGGGTTGTGCGAATAATCGGAGACAATGGTTCTGGAAAGACCACGTTGCTGAAAATCCTGGCCCTCCTGGACAGGCCGGATACAGGCCATGTATACGTTTCAGGCACCCTGGTGGAATGGAAGTGGTCGAAATTGAGACCCTTGAGGAACAAAATCACGCTGCTCGAGCAATTCCCTTTTTGTTTCAAGGGCAAGGTAATCGACAATGTATCACTTGGAGCCAGGATCCGGGGCATGCCCAAGAAAGAGGCTAAAAGAAAGGCAATTTCCTTGCTCGAAGAATTGGGGCTCCATGAAAAGACGAACCAGGATGCAGGGGGATTGAGCGGAGGCGAGCTGAAGAGAGTGGCCCTGGCCAGGGCATTGCTGTGTGACCCGCACATACTCATACTGGACGAGCCCTTTTCCGAACTGGACGAAAAGTCCGGGGCACTGGTTACAGGCGTGCTCGAAAGGTATCTTACAACAAAAAAAGGTATCTTCATCTATTCGACTCACTCGGAAAACAGCTATGGATTCACGGGAGAAAGACGCATCTTCCTTTCGGGAGGAAGATTGGTTAATAAGAATGAATCAATTTGTCTCCCGGTAAAGCCGGCATCCCGGCCTATGGTTCCCGGGGGCACATGAAAGGCAGGTACTCTCTATGATAGAATTCGATGAAGCAATCAAGCGAACACTTGCGATCGCCAAGCCCCATCCACGAGAGCGGGTTGGTTTGCTCAAGGCATTGGGCCGGGTACTGCGTGAAGATGTAAAAGCAGGATTCGACATACCCCCTTTTGATAAATCAGCCATGGACGGCTATGCAGTCAGGCTTTCAGACCTTGCCGGGACGTCGCAGGAATCACCTGTTACACTCCGTGTAACAGGTGAGCAGCCTGCCGGCGGAAAGAACACCCTGAAAGTTGAGCCGGGTTGCGCCGTGAGGATAATGACAGGCGCTCCGCTTCCTGCCGGGACCCAAGCCGTGGTCATGCAGGAAGACACAAAGAGAAAGGGAGATTTATTACAGGTATTCAAAGCTGTAAAGGAATTCGAAAACTGTGCCGAGGCCGGGGAAGACGTGAAAAAAGGAAACATCGTCCTGCGCTCCGGATCCCTGCTTGGTCCCGCGGAAATCGGCATGGCCGCATCAACCGGAAAAGCGGCGCTCTATGTTACGAAAAGGCCGAGGGCCGCAGTCATCTCAACAGGCGACGAGGTGCACAGACCCGGCAAACCAAGGCCGAACCGCACTGGAATATTCGATGCAAACGGCTATTCCCTGACAAGCCTGCTCACACAGGAAGGTTGTGATGCAAAATTCCTGGGCATCGCTAGAGATAGGCCCGGCATGCTCGAAGCCAAACTCGCAAGGGCAGCGGATTTCGACATGGTGTTCCTGTCGGGCGGAGTCAGCGTAGGTGATTTCGACCTGGTCAGGAAACAACTCATTGCAACGGGCTACAAGGAAATATACTGGCGCGTGGCAATGAAGCCCGGCAAACCGACATTCCTGGGCAGGAAAGGCCGAAAGGTCGTATTCGGCCTGCCCGGCAACCCGGTCAGCGTCATGGTCGTCTTCAATGTCTTAGTAAGACCTTACCTCGATGCATTGCTCGGCAAGAATGCAGGAGGCCCGGCCGGGCTTAAGGCCAGGCTCACGGGCCAGGTAACCCTGAAAGGCAATAGGCGGCAGTTTCTACGGGCCACCCTGACCACCAGCAAGGATGGTTGCCTCGAAGTCACGCCCTATCCGAACCAGAAATCAGGCGTATTGCGAAGCATGGTCGAATCCAATGCATTGTTGAATCTCGAGGGAGGCACGTACGAGTTGAAACCGGGCGCAATGGTCGATGTGTTGCCCCTGGAGGAATCATGGAAGAAAAACTGACACACATAGACACCAAGGGCAACGCCAAGATGGTGGATATTGGAGCCAAGGAAATAACGAGAAGAATTGCAAGGGCGTCCGCCCTTGTCAGGATGTCTCCCAAAACCCTGGATGCCATAAGAGAGAACCGGCTGAAAAAGGGCGAGGCCCTGTCAGTGGCCAGGCTTGCGGGCATCCTGGGAGCCAAGAAGGTGGATGAGCTGGTTCCACTGGCACACACCATCCCGCTTGATCATGTTTCAGTGAACTTTGGATTCCAGGATAACGGTATCCGGGTGACGGCGGAGGCGGCCAGTACATCCAGGACAGGTGTCGAGCTGGAGGCAATCACATCCGCAATGCTCGCATCCCTCGCCATATATGACATGGCAAAGGCCATTGACAGGGGAATGGAAATCACCAGTGTCAGGCTGGATTACAAATCAGGCGGCAAGTCAGGCACCTGGACCAGGGAGGAATGACATGGGCGCAATAGTTTCCCTCAATATCAGTGAAAAAAGAGGCGTGATCAAGAAACCCGTAACCGAGGCGAAATTGGTGCAGGACATGGGAATCGAGGGCGATGCTCATGCAGGCCCGGGTATTCGCCAGGTCAGCCTGCTCATGGAAGAATCCATACAAAAGATGAGAGACGGCCTCAGGGCCAAGGCTGAAAGACAGGGAAAAAAACATGACCCTTCCGGTATATTGAAGCTCGATCCCGGGGCATTCGCCGAGAACATAACCGTCAAGGATCTGGACCTCCTCGGCCTGTCCATCGGCGACGAACTCGCTGCAGGTGAAGAAGTGCTGCTCAGGGTCACCAAGATAGGCAAGGAGTGCCACAACGACTGCGAGATATACCAAGCCCTTGGTTATTGCATCATGCCCACCCAGGGTATATTTTGCCAGGTGCTGAACGGCGGTATCTTGAAGACAGGGGATCGAATTGAGAAGCGTTGACAAGCTACGCGTATCCGTTACCGACCGCTGTAACCTAAGGTGCATGTACTGCATGCCCGAAACAGGAATTGCGCTTAAACCCAAGAACGAGATACTCTCGTTCAGGGAAATAGAAAGAGCTGTTCGAATCACTGCAAGGAGAGGTGTAACAAAGGTAAGATTGACCGGCGGCGAACCGCTCGTCAGGAAAGGAATAGAAAGGCTCATAGAGGCTCTTTCATCAATCGAGGAAATCAACGACCTCGCACTTACCACAAACGGGATTCTTCTCAAGGAAACAGCGCGGCCCCTCAAGCAGGCCGGACTTGACAGGGTGACCATAAGCATGGATACGCTCGACCCGGAGAAATACCGCTTCATCACGAAGAGACCGGGTCTTGAAAAGGTACTTTCAGGCATCGAGGCTGCAAGAAACGCCGGACTCGAACCTGTAAAAATCAATGTAGTAGCTCTGCGCGGTATCAACGACGATGAGGCGGTCGCCTTTGCCGCGTGGGCCGCCGAAAACGACCTAGAGGCGAGGTTTATTGAGCTGATGCCCATCTCCAGGCAGCCCGCAGCCTGCAGAGAGGCCCCGGGTTCACCGGTCCTGTCCGATGAACTGAAACAAGCGATAGAAGAAAAAATGGGAAAACTCGATCCCCTGGTTACGAGCAAGAGTTCACCGGCCAGGGTATATGCATTACCCCGGGGTTCGGGAAAAATCGGTTTTATAAGCCCAATCAGCAA
This sequence comes from Deltaproteobacteria bacterium, assembly GCA_013152945.1. Classification (GTDB taxonomy): domain Bacteria; phylum Myxococcota_A; class JAADFL01; order JAADFL01; family JAADFL01; genus JAADFL01. The sequence continues at coordinate 10,563 of JAADFL010000082.1, forward strand.
GCCTTTTTGTGCTGGATGCACAAGGTTGCGGCTTACCGCGGACGGCAAGTTGAGACCATGCCTTGCTTCGCCGGAAGAAATAGACCTTAAGGGTCCGATGAGATCGGGCGCAGGCGACCGGACCTTGCTGGAAATAGTAGACCGGGCCATAGAGGCCAAGTCACACATATCCGGCGCCATGCATTTTGACCGGGGAAACCGCACAATGTGTGAAATAGGAGGTTGATGTTTGAGCCGCCAAAAGAAAATGTCCATCAAAGCAGCTATCCTGACAGTGAGCGACAAGGGCTCCCGGGGCGAAAGGCAGGACAGGAGCGGACCGGCAATCTTGGATTTTCTGGAACATTTTGGCCTGTCGGTTCTCTATAGAGACATGGTGCCGGACGAAAAGGACCAAATAGCAAAAAAACTGATCGAATGGAGCGACAAGGACCTGGACCTGATTCTCACTACCGGCGGAACCGGTTTTTCACCAAGGGATGTCACTCCCGAGGCCACCCTCTCTGTGCTGGACAGGCAGGCCATGGGCATTGCCGAGGCAATGCGAATGGAAGGTTTGAAGCACACGAACAAGGCCATGCTCTCCAGGGCTGTTGCCGGAATAAGAAAAAAAACCTTGATTGTAAATCTTCCGGGAAGCAGGAAAGGTGCAATCGAATCACTCGAGGCAATAATCGGGGCACTGCCCCATGGAATAGAAATCCTTCGGGGGGATTCGGGTGATTGCGGCGAATAATATACCAAGCCCGAAATCCGATCTTTCGATACCGTTTTGGTGCAACAATTATTGACAAGGCGGAGAACAAGCATCTAATGTCAACATTACGACGGTCAGCGACGGCGAGGAGGCTCATGTATGTGTGGAATCGTATGTTATGTTGGAAAGAGGCCGGCGGCTCCGCTTTTGCTGGACGGGTTGAAACGCCTGGAATACCGGGGATATGACTCGGCAGGCTTGGCTGTCCAGGGAGACAAGGGTACTAGGTGCATCAAATCGGTAGGCAAAATCGAAGAGTTACAGGCTAAACTGAACAACGAGGAATTGCCGGGCCAAATCGGTATCGCCCATACCAGGTGGGCGACTCATGGAAAAGTAACCGAAGAGAATGCCCACCCGCAAACCGACGATAACGGCAGGATATTCGTCATCCATAACGGAATAATCGAAAACTACCAGTCCCTAAAAGAAGAGTTGGCCGGCGAAGGCCACAAATTCAAATCCCAGACCGACACGGAAGTACTGCCCCACCTGATCGAAAGGGAAATGAGCAAAAACGGCAACAGCTTGAGGGATGCGGTAAGGAAGGCGTTGCGCAAGGTGGATGGAACTTTCGGGATGTGTATACTGAGCAGTGACCATCCCGGCCAGGTCATTGTGGCAAGACGTGGAAGTCCGATAGTAATCGGGGTGGGCTCGGATGAATACTTTGCCGCATCCGACGTATCCGCGCTGCGGCGATATACCGACCAGGTCATATACCTCGAAGACAATGAGATGGCCGTGCTCACCTTGGAAGGCTTCGAGATGAGCACCTTCCAAAACGAGAGGGTGGCCCGTTCTGCCGAGACCGTCGAGTGGGAACCGGATGCAGCGGAAAAGCAGGGCTATCCGCATTTCATGCTCAAGGAGATCTTCGAACAACCTGAAACCCTGAAGAATGCCTTGAGAGGCAGGCTGGTTCCGGGCGAGGGTGTTCCCAAACTCGGAGGGCTGGTGCCTGTCTGGGAAAAGCTCATGGTGTGCAGGCACCTGATAATCGTTTCCTGCGGAACATCGTACTTCGCGGGTCTGGTAGGAAGGTACGTATTCGAAGAGCTGACCGACATGCTTGTAGAGGTCGAACTGGCGTCGGAGTTCAGGTACAGGTCCCTGAACTTCAGACCCGACACCGCGGTCCTGGCCATCAGCCAGTCGGGCGAGACTGCAGACACGCTGGCTGCTTTGAGAGAGGCAAGGAGAAAAGGTGCTACTCTCCTTGGAATGGTGAATGTCGTGGGCTCCACCATCGCAAGGGAAACGGATGCAGGCATCTACATACACGCCGGTCCTGAAATCGGTGTGGCATCGACCAAGGTGTTCACGGCCCAGCTCGCCTTACTGACCTGCATGGCCTTGCTCATAGGCAGGCACCAGCGACTGCCGGTAACCTATGGTATCGAACTGATAAAGGCCCTGGAAGACCTGCCTGCCAAGGTAGCCAGGGTCTTGAGACGCGCCGACAGAATCGAGGCGGCGGCCCAGAAATTTCACAAGTACGACAACTTCCTGTTCCTGGGCAGACGCTACCTTTTCCCCATAGCTCTTGAAGGTGCGCTCAAGCTAAAGGAGATTTCCTATATTCACGCAGAGGGATATGCGGCAGGTGAAATGAAACACGGTCCCATCGCACTCATAGACGAGAACTTTCCCACCGTAGCACTTGTACCCAGGATTGCCTCCTATGACAAGATGGTGTCCAACCTACAAGAGGTCAAGACCAGAAACGGCCCTGTGATTGCCGTAGCCACGGAAGGCGATGACGCAATACATGAGTTGGCGGACGAAATAATAACCATACCGGAGTCTCATGAGTTGCTGACTCCCATTTTGGCCACGGTTTCCCTGCAGTTGTTTGCCTATTATTGCGCGGGGTACAGAGGATGCGAAATCGACAAGCCCCGTAACCTTGCAAAGAGCGTAACCGTGGAGTAGAAGAAAAGACATGGAGGCTGGGTCATGAGCAAGACCCGCCAGCGTAATTACGACCTGTTTATAGAGGACATACTGTCCAGTGAAAACATCGATGATTGCTCGTTTCAACTCGAATCGTTTCTTCATCAACTCTTTCACGGAAAGACCGCCATAGACAAGGACCACCTGGAAATCATGCGCTCGTGCCTGTTCGATTCGATCAGGAGGTACGGCGATCAAAAGAGGAAACTCGGGGGTTACTATGCAAACCATCCCCTGGAGGTCGCGACCGTACTCGCCAGGGAAGGCGCAAACCCGGCGACCGTGGCCGCAGGCCTGTACCACGACGTCCTGGAAGAGGGCGTTGCAAGGTTGCGCAAGGAACTGATAAGGCATGAAGAGGCGAAATACCGCGCCCTGTATGGCTCAGCGGCTTCATTCGACAACCTGGCAACAGCCAGGAGCCATGGTCAAAAAAGCTTTTTGAGACGTGAAACAAAAATAATACAAAGCTATATCGAAATAATCCAGAGCGACCTCAAATCGTTGATGTTGGGCCGCGGGGTGCCTGCAAAAATTGCCGATGTCTCCATTAGGAATATCCTGTCGGCTGTATTACTTGTGACGCGAACACACAACCAGACATACTACGAAGCCATGTCCAATATCACTGGAACCGGAATGCTGCATAGAATGAAACACGGCCAGGAAGGAATAGATAGGGCATTGGCGGTGAAATTCGCTGACCGTTTGACCAATTCGCTCGATCTTTCCCGTGACTACAAGATAAGAAAGACTCATACCGACTATGGTAAAGTCGCGCGAATAACCGAGGCAAGCCTGCGGCATGCCTACTTTCCGGCCGACCCTGAACGACAAAGACTCCTCGAGGGTGATTTAATTATGAATAGAAACCACCATCCTGCCCGGGGAGAGCGGGGTTACAGGGGCAGCGAGAAACTGTACCAGTTTTACAAGAACATCGTGCTTATTCACATTTCCAGAACAAGGATGCTGAGGCGCCGATTGTCAACGGTCAAATCACCGGACCTTTCAATGGTATATAGAAAAGGAGGTCTCGAAGAGCGACTTCTCAACGTAAACCTGAGCGAGCTGAATGACATACTCGAACATCTTCTCACATTTCACCTGCGATCCAAGGTTGCAGCACGTATCTTGGAAGAATTCGATGAATACGATGAATCAGGCGGACTGCGTGAGGCCACCAAGGCTGGAGGACCAAGCAAGTTCGATGGAATCATAGAAAGATTTTTCGACACCAGGTTGACCGGGAACAAGAAAGCCCTCCAAGATCTCTACAGGAACAAGCAAGGAATGTTCAGGGCGGCCCTGGGTTTCAAACGCGTTTCAGAACTCTTCAAAGAGGATTCGGAATTCAGATTCGAAGGAATCGGACCGAGGGGCCTGAAACCCCAGGACAGGAATAAAAAATAGCGGATCATACGAAAGGCTCTTAACTATTTTTTTTTCATTCCGATACTGATACATGTGATATGAAAATTATTTCAGGCAGGCACAATATGCTTTTCGAAATGATGTTACGGAGGAGCAAATGCACATTGACTTGAGTATTGAAAGACTGGGACCGGCAAAGATAAAATCTCCACTTAAACTTTCTCACGTATTCGGGGACAAGATGGTCAACTACGTCCCTGACGGGGAAAGAGTGCTTTACGACACCTCGCTGAATACCTGCAAGACATGTATCGAAGGAAAGACAAAAGAAGAGCCCCTGTCTTTTGAAAAGGCCGGGCCGAGAGAACTGTTATATTTCGATTCCAGCAAGGTCCGTGTGGGAATGGTCACTTGCGGAGGCCTGTGCCCGGGCATCAACAACGTAATACGTGCATTGGTCATGGAACTCTATTACAGGTACGGGGTCAGGCACATCCACGGCTTCAGGTACGGGTTTGCCGGATTGGCTCCGGAGTGTGGTTACGACGTCGTGGACCTTACGCCCAATAAAGTCAAAGACATACATCACGATGGAGGCTCGTTCCTGGGGTCATCCAGGGGCGCCAGGGATCCGGAGACCATGGTCGACACATTGGAGAGAATGGGAATAGGGATTCTCTTTACCATCGGCGGCGACGGCACACAACGGGGCGCGCTTGCACTTCATAAGGAAATAATGAAAAGAAAACTCAAGATTGCAATCATCGGGGTCCCAAAGACCATAGACAACGATATCCTCTTGGTTGAAAAAACCTTTGGTTTCGATACAGCCTTTTCAATAGCGATCCAGGCCATTCGAGCGGCCCATACCGAGGCCGAAGGATACCCGAACGGCGTAGGCCTGGTGAAGCTCATGGGGAGACATTCCGGTTACATCGCGTCTGCCGCCGCTGTTGCCGAGGCTGATGTCAACTGCGTATTGATACCTGAAATACCATTCCGGATGGATGGTGAAAAGGGTTTGCTCTCCTGGCTCGAGGGCAGATTGAAGGAAAGAGGACATGCAGTGATTGTGACGGCTGAAGGGGCGGGTCAGGATCTCATGGCTCCCGGTGCAGAGCGCGATCCCTCGGGCAATATCAGGTTGCAGGACATCGGCATGTTCCTGAAGCACGAGATTTCCAAAGGCTTGAATGAAGCAGGCGTACAACACAGCCTCAAGTATATTGATCCCAGTTACATCATAAGAAGCACTGCAGCCAACCCCAATGACTCGCTTTTCTGCACCAACCTGGCGCAAAATGCGGTTCATGCCGGCATGAGCGGGCGCACCGGAATGCTCGTTGGGCTGTGGAACAATATCTTTACCCATGTTCCAATCAGGGAGGCTGTAGCAGGAAGAAAGACCGTGGATCCCGAGGGCGAACTCTGGCGCTCGGTCCTGGAATCCACCGGCCAGCCGCCGGTGTGGCAATAAGGGGGAATCACTCCATCGCTTGGACCGTAAAGTAACACATTAACAAACACCTGGAGTGTTTCTTTATTTACTCTTGGTAAAGGCTGTATGAACCGATTTCTCCCGCCAATTGGCCACAGGCTGCTGAAATATCGTCACCCCTGCTCGATCTCAACATGGCCGCCAGTCCCTTGTCCAAGAGAACCTTTTGAAATGCCTCCACCTTTTCACGCGGCGGTCGCCTGAACCCGGATCCCTTGAATTCATTGAATGGTATCAGGTTTACCTTGGCCTTGACATCAGAGAGGAGTCTCACCAGCTCCCTGGCGTCTGTTACCGAATCATTGATTCCATCGATCAACACGTACTCGAATGTAATCCTGTCACGCCTTGCAAGAGGATATTTTCTGCAGGCATCAATCAATTCGGCGAGCGGATACCGCCTGTTTATGGGCATGAGCATATCTCTGACCTCATTGGTTGCCGCATTGAGTGATACGGCCGGCTTGATGGAAACGGCCCTTCCAAGTACATCCATGGCAGGCACCAACCCACAGGTGGATACGGTTATCCTCCGGGAAGAAAAATTGAGTCCCTGGTCGTCCATCAGTATTCGGATAGCCTCAATCAACCTCTCCAGGTTGGCAAGAGGCTCTCCCATGCCCATGAAAACCAAATTGGTAATCCGCTTTGTATTTCCTTCAGTGCCGCTTCCATTGCCTTTTTTCGCCGCTTTGGAAGCCAATATGGCTTGATCGAGAATCTCCGCAACAGTGAGATTGCGATGAAAGCCGATCTTTGCGGTTCGACAAAAGGTGCAATTCATCCGGCAACCGGCCTGGGACGAAACGCACAAAGTCAACCTGGAGCCCGAATTATCCGGTATCAATACGGACTCGATAACGAGTCCGTCCCTGGTCCGAAAAGCAAGCTTTTCTGTTTCATCCGCGGCCTTTATGGATGTAATCATATCCAGTGCGCAAAGTTCGGCTTCTTCAAAGAGCCTCTTTCTCAATGCCAAAGAGATATCTGTCATCTCGTCAAAGGACTTCACACCACGCTTTTGAATCCACTTGAATACCTGGTCGCCCCTGTACGCGGGTTCACCGAACTTTTCCAGAAAAGTCTTGAGGCTGTCGCGTGACAGGCCGAGAATATTTGTTTTGTTCATTGTGCTCTGTTACGGCTTGTAAAAAATCAACTGTGGTTGAAAAACAACAATAGGTTCAGTCCTGTTCCATCAACGTCCACTTGTAGTCTTCGCTCTTTGACACCTTCTTGCCCTGCATCTCGTACAAAACAGAGTTTACGTCTTTGCGCTTTGGCCAACCAGGCTCCACTCCCTTGTCCGCCAACTCCTCGCGCAACCGTGCCGCGATCTCCTTGGCCATCAAGGGCTTGGCTGTCTCACGAATAACTTTCAGGACATGTTTTTTAAGCTCATCTCTCTCCATGGAATCACCTCGCCTTTCCCAGTTTGAATAAACTGTACCCCGCCAGCCTTGACGAAGCGATATTCTTTTACATCGGAGTTGCAACGTCGTCAACCCGGGCACCATCTGAGTCATCCCCAGAACTCCTTTTCGGTATCATGATAAATAATATGTAGTGTGATCTTGCGGTTGCGTAATAGTCTGGGGAAGTAATAGAGGCCGAGTGTAAAGTCGCTATGGGTTGCTTTGTGTCGGACCGTATTCGCTCGGAACTGGCGGTCCAGCCCAAGCTTACGTGCCATTGCTCCGGCGGCCATGGCAAAGAAGTGAACCAATGCTGCAACCAAAAGCATCCGCTCAAGTCTTCTCTGCATGAAGAAATTTCACGCCTCCAAGGAACAAACCGAACCTGGAGTCTTTCTCGTCACGAAATGTCTCCTCGATCCTGAATCTCTTCCCATAGGCTGCTATCACCCGCTTTACAGCCCAATCAAGGTCCGTCATCAACAGCCATGGCTCTCGCTGGCCTCGCTCCCATCCTCCCACTACACGTACTCGCACAGGTCGACTCGGACGAAGCAAAGCATCTGTAAGATCCCGCCTCTCGCCTCGCTTCTGTATTACCCTATCCATTCTTCCCTCATACCGTAGATGCCTCACATGAACATTACCTCCTGTTCGGGTGATGAACCGAAGGCCACAACGCTTTAGATGATTCACTAACGCCACACGCTTGAATCCTCGGTCCAGCAACACCACCCCCTCTACTCCAGGCGGAAGCGCCTGTGACAACCACGAGAAGAAACCATGCTCGAATGCGTTCATACTCTTATATAGCGACTTCGCTCGCATCACTGACCACAACACCGGTACTGCCCGCCCTCGCTGTATCACTGCCGCAACCAATACCGGCCACTGCCTTACTTTCGTCCAGTCCACCGCTATTAGCACTCGCTTCCGTGGACCTATCACGCGCCGCAACAACCTCTCCTGCGCCCACCGATGGTCGAAACGATGGTTCCCCAGAAACCGATCCACTCGCTTTATTGCATGCTTCGGTGTCGTCCCGGTTGAAAGGTATCGCCCAAGTATCGCCACTCCGAGACGCCGAGCATCGAATGCCGCTGCTACTAGCAAACCAAGATTCTCTATGTATCGCTTCCATGCCCCCTTGAATATTTTCCCCACTCTTTGCACAATATGTCTGGCCACCATCCTAACCACCTTCTTTTTTTCAATCGTTTTAAGAGGTACCACGTGGCGGCCTTCCGTACAACCCGATAATAGTTCGGGGGATCTCTCAGCGTAAAAGAGGCGTACCTATTAATGTCACGGATATATCCGGCCTGGGGGAAATAGCGCCATGGAAGGGCTGATCGAAGGGATGGATCGGCTACCACATTTATTTGACACCGGCTGGTTACAACTCTATATTGAAAAATTAAATGGAGTCACGTTTCAACTGAGTCGGAACAAGATTGGGCTGAACAAGAAGTTGTGCCTGAAACAAAAAAATATGAAAAAGCAACATTTGTACCCTAAAAACCCACCTGAAATGCTCCCGTCATATGTTTGCTATGCAGACATATTAGGATTTTCTCAAGTGAGTAAGGAGGCACTTAATGCTAATAAAGGTAATCTATTCCTCAGCAAGTTAAGAAAAGCCTTATCTAAAGCGTACACGCGTCTCCGTAATAATGCAAAAGGATTGGGGAAAGATAAATTTTATTCAGTAAAAGTATTCACTGATAATATTGTTGTTGGTTATCCCATCTCTCTCGAAGATTTTAGGGCTGGTGAAGCAGAGCTATGTGATATTTTTAGCACTTTTTCTGAATTCCAGCTCAGTTTAGCATTGGAAGGTTTTTTGTTAAGAGGAAGTATTGCATTTGGTAAACACTATATGGATAACGATATTGTTTTTGGAGATGCTTTGCTTGAGGCAGTAGCCCAAGATAAACAAGGTGGAGCACCTTGCATATCACTTGCCCGGTCTGCTGTAAAATTACTGAGGCACCATTTAGGATCTTATGGCGAAACAAATTGGACACCTCAACATCAAGACCTCCTAAAAGATGCAGATGGTATAATTTTTTTAAATTATTTAGAGGAAGCATTTGTAGCATTTCCAGATGGAGGAATATTTTTTGAATATATCGAAGGGCATAGAGATATCATCGTTGCAGGATTAAAAAAATTCAGAGGCAACCCAGGCGTTAGGTCGAAGTATGAATGGGCAGCAAGATACCATAATTTTGTTTGCAAAGAATTTGCAGAAACTCATCAAGTTCCGAGCAATCCAGATGCTGATGAAATGTATGCGTATGCAGCTGAAGAGGCGCAAGATTTATTAAAGTACTTGGTTGATATTGATTCACTTTCTACTTTACCAAGTAGGATTATGTTTGAGCCAAAAAGAATATCGTAATAATAAATGGCACAACAAATAAGGTTAGATTGTGAACATCCCACCCCACACCTCCACACCAAGGTTGATTTTCAGGGCACCAAAATATTCCGTCATTTCATGAAGTTTAGCATCAGCAAAAAATCCATTGACGCGCAAACTCCGATCACTCGCACCAGCTTTACGGCTTCTTCTCTTTACTCTCTCTTTTACTTACTCTTGACTCGTCACACCATGTACACCTTCCTGGAGGCTATTATGTCTCCTTTCTTAGGTGTCCACAAAATCGGGATAGCCTGAATCAATGGACATTCGTAATCAGGGGTAAATCGTTAATAGTTTTTTTTGACAAGGATCGGTTGCAACTCTATATTGAAAGTCAAATGGGGTGAATTACGGCGGGGTAATAGAAATTGGATAGAATAGGGAGGGAATTATACTTACACTTACAGATTGGAGAATATGAAACATGCGAATAATCAGGTACGGTTTCGTCATTCTTTATGTCGGTTGGGTGGTCTTTGCAGCGGGATGCGCACTTGGTTCGCGAATCGTGACAGCTCATTATAAGTCAGCTCTGGTATGGATTGACCGGCCAGAGGCGACCAAAGAACGCTACGGTTCGGTAATCACAATTAAGAAAGAAGCGGACAACAAGTATATCTATGAAGATGGGTTGTTCTCGGTAATCTTCTATGTCACGGCCTCACGAATTAACTTTGCCCTGACAAACAAGACCCAACATTCGATTAAGACTATATGGGATGAAGCCGCCTTTATCGATGTCGATGGAGAGGCTGGTCGGGTAGCCCACGAAGGAGTGAAATACGCGGATCGCAATGCCTCACAACCACCCAGCATCGTGCCCGCAGGACGAAGTCTGACCGACTTTGTTCTCCCCACCAACCGTGTTTACTACCGGGAAGGTTACTATAGCATCTATGTAAACATCCCAGGCGGATGGGAGGAGCTGCCCCTGGTTTTACCAGCATCGCAAAGAATAGCGAGCAGAGACCATAACGCCGTCAATGAATTTGCCTCTAAGGTGCAGAAGAACAAGGGGAAGCGCTTTGGATTGCTTCTGCCACTTGAGATCAATGGCATTGTGAACGAGTATACATTCTGGTTTGAGGTTCAAGAAGTGTCAGTCAATCAGTAAGAGCCTCCCCACCCAGGTTAGTTTTCAGGGCACCCAAAATATGCCGTTATGTCAAGAAGTTTCGCATCAGTAAAAAATCCATTGACGCGCAAACATTGATCACTCGCACCATGCTCAAGCTATACAGTACAATAGCTTATATATTGGATTCCTGTACCAAATCGAATTTTTAAATTGTGTTTTGAGATTTGGGATTTCAGCTATGAGCTACCAACTGAGAGCTATGAACTTTGAGCTTTTAGCTCATTGTACCGACCTCGCAGGTCGAAAGCCCAGGCCGAGGGAACGGTGGGCTGGCTCAAGCCTGTAGCGACTCGCTGCACGAGAGTTGCGGGCGTCGCCGCGCCAGTCACCGCCGCGATCGACCCGTTTCGAACCTGTATCCGGTCCCACAGGGTCGGTGTCTATATCGTTGTCATAAGATGATTGAAACCAGTCCCACACCCACTCCCACAGATTGCCGGACATATCAAAAAGCCCCCATGCGTTTGGTTCCTTCTCACTAACCGGATGCGTCATATCATTCGCATTACCACAATACCAGGCGATCTGATTCAGATTTTCATCTAAAGTGCAATCCGTATAGGTGATCGTGCCATTGTTTCCAGGGCTCGGGTAAAACGCCGTGTTGCTGCCGGCACGGGCGGCATACTCCCACTCCGTCTCGGTCGGCAGGCGGTAACCCTTGCACTCGTACACCGTGGTTGCCCCGTTGTTTAGAGCAACATCAGCAGAATGAATACCCCCGGACGTTGAATCATCATCAAAGCAGGCCATGTAATTCGAACCAACGCTACCTCCTCCTTCGCAAGTCACGTTCGACAATACAAAGCAAGGTGCATACCCATCATGTTTAGACAACTCATTGGCGTACGCTAATGTATCGTACCAACTGACCCAATTCACCGGGCAGTCATCACCACATTGAGGAAATTTGCTCGGGTTCCAGCCCATCAAGGCCTTGAACTCTGTCTGCGTTACCTCGTGCCGCAGGATCCAAAAACTGTGCGTCAGCGTCACCTTGTGAAGATTCTCCCTATCATCAAAACGACCGGGTTCGTATGTGCAGTCGCCGGGATACCCCTCAGGGCAAGACCCGTCAGGACTGCCCATCCAGAAGCTGCCTGCAGGCACCAATACGAACTCGCCATTGTCGCACGCATCACCTATGCCGTCCGAATTCCAGTCAGCCTGGTCCGCGTTGGCTATGCCGACGCAGTTATCGTCACAATCTATCTTAACTCCACCTTTACAAGGGTTGTCGCCTGACTTGCCGCTCCCGTCTCCGTCATCTGCTATGCCGTCATTATCACTGTCAACCCTGCACTCTGATTTGCCGCAGGCATATCCTGATGCGCACTCGGTATTGGACGAACAACTATCATGGCATACATCGTTGTTGCATAAGTACTTTCCGCAGGACGTGCTGTACCCGTTGTCAGGGCACCCGGTTTGATACTTGCCGCCGGTGCAGGTATCGGCCCCGTACGCTTTTCCGTCAGCATCAGAGCAATACGCGGGTCTACAAACAACGCTGCTGTTGCAAGCACTGTCGTCATCAACAGTAATTGTCCCGCACTGGTGGTCGGCATTGCAGGCCGGATCTCCACGCATACCCTGGCAGGTTGTCGGATTGTCACAACTAGGTTGAATGATGTAACTGATGGGACAGCTTCCCACTACATCGCAACAATCACCGGAAGGACAACAGAACTCGTTTTGGCAATGGTGGCTCAAACATTCGGAGCCACTATCGCAAGATTCCCCGTTGGCCTTGAGCGATGTGCCGGTATCAGTATCGGTGTCCGTGTCTGTATCCTTATCGGTATCAAGGTCTGTATCAGTATCCGTGTCGACGTCGCTATCACCGCTTGGTGTATGGTCGCTGCTACATTCAATACCGCCAAGCGTTGATATCAGCACAACCAATATGAAAACGAATTGAAATCTGAAAAACCCGACTTTTTTCATTTACTAACCTCCCAGGTATTAACGCAAGGACTAACCTCTTTTTGAGCTATTAGGCTGTAATTTTTAGGAGCATATTGTTGCAATGTCAACCTCAAGTAGATTTTTGTGGTAGTCGAACTAATGTTAGTGGTACTGCCGAGTGAAAATGTCAGTACCAGGATACCTAGAGAGCTTTCCCATCCAGGTTGATTTTCAGGGCATTGGTCTTGCCCCGATAAAGTGGACAGGTTGACTTATGCTGCCACAGTTGGTTTCTCCTTAGCAAGTCTCTCGAAGTCGGCTGGGCTTAAATAGCCGAGATACGAGTGACTACGCTTTCTATTGTAATAGGCCTCGATATAGTCATGGATAGCTATCTTGACTGACTCTCGCGTCTTTAGGTTACACAGGTATAGAAGCTCTTTTTTTAATGTACTGAAGAAGCTCTCAACTACTGCGTTATCAAAGCAATCACCACGCTTACTCATGCTACATTCTATACCTGCTCTCTTTAGGGCTTCTCTATATGCAGCACTCGCATACTGACTCCCACGATCCGAATGATGTATTAAAGATGGTGAAGGAATTCGGCGCGTAAGAGCCATGTCTAATGCCTTCAGAACAAGCTCTGTCCGCATATGCTCTTCCATTGCCCAGCCAATTACCATCCTCGAAAACAAATCGATTATCACAGCAAGATAAAGGTAACCTTCATGAGTCCACACGTAGGTAATATCGCTTACCCAGACACTGTTCGCTCTATCAACTCGGAAGGAACGCTTAATTAGATTCGGCGCTACTTCAAAACCATGGCTAGAATCCGTCGTTCGACAGTAAGGCTTCCGCCGACGGGCTCTAATATCGTTGTCTGCCATTAAACGTGCCACTCGCTTACGTCCTACCGAAATCCCTCGCTTCTTGAGCTCGGCATGAACTCTGGGACTACCATAAAGCCCGCGACTCTTTTGATAAATGCCACGAATCTCCTTTAACAACTGCTCATCCCTTCTCTTTCTCAGGCTCTCTACACGCCGTGCCCAGGCGTAATATCCGCTACGAGATACTCCAAGGACACGGCACATCAACGATATCGGAAAATTTGCCTTCTCCACCTGGATTACTTCGAATCGGGATCGCTCTCCTTGGCGAAGAAGGCTGTCGCTTTTTTTAAGAAATCGCGCTCCATACGTAGCCTCCGGTTTTCTCGCCGAAGCCTACGAAGTTCCTCCTTCTCCCGCTCGGTAAGCTCTCCTGGCGACCCTTCTCCTGCTTCTATCTGGGCCTTCTTTACCCACTTGTAAAGGGTATTCTCGGGTATACCAAGCTCTCGCGATACTCGATATACAGACAATCCACTTACTCGTACCAGCTTCACTGCTTCTTCTCTTTGCTCCATCGTATACTTGCTCTTGACTCGTCCCACCGTGTACACCTCCTAGGGGCTATTATGCCCCCTTTCTTAGGTGTCCACAAAATCGGGGCAGAGACACTCCTGCAACAAGCTGCCACATGTCTACCCACACTGGAGCACCACCAACGTCAAGCCCGTACACCACGTTGCCCATCACAAGCAGGTCGCTTACAGGCCTTATGCTGAACGCCCGGGATACCACCTTGATGTCGTCAGGATCACTTGCATCCACAAGGCTGATGCCCCTCCTCTCTGAAACAACAACATAGCTGCCTGCAGTGTCCATGGACCTGGCCCGCCTGAAAATACGCCTCTTGCAACTTCACATACCCTTTGGCTGCGCTTCTATGCTGTTAATAAAATTAATAATAGATAAATATTAAACAAAGTCAAGCCT
>JAADFL010000083.1 GCA_013152945.1 Deltaproteobacteria bacterium
CGGAGATAGCGATGGAAAAGGAACTCCGGTTTGCGATTCGCGAGGGCGGGCGCACTGTCGGGGCCGGCGTTGTAGTGGAAATCCTGGAATAGGAAGAACAAGTCATGGGAAACAGAACCAAAGTCACCCTGGAATGTACGGTTTGCAAGCGTAGGAACTACAACACTACCAAGAACAAGCGAACTATGACGGAGAAACTTCAACTCAAGAAATATTGTCCGTATGATCGTAAGCACACGATACACAAGGAGACCAAGTAATCGGACGGGAGTGCTTTCCCGGCTGGTTTCAGGGGCAGGTGGAATGCAGGCCAGTAGCACAACGGCTAGTGCACCGGTCTCCAAAACCGGGGGTTGGGGGTTCGAATCCCTCCTGGCCTGCCAGTATGTCGAGAGGCTGATGGCTGAAAGAGAGGCTGCAGTGAATGGATAGCAACAGGAAATGGATCACTATTGGTCTGATACTGCTGGTGATGGTTTCATATTGGTTTCTGGGACATGCGTTTCAAGGAGCCTGGCAACTTGCGCGTTTAAGGGAGATCCTCGTGGTAGGGCCGGTTGATTTACCTACCTCGATTGCAGTAGTGCTGTCTCTGGGCTTGGGTTTTTTCCTTTTCAGGAACAGGAAATTCAATGAATGGTCCAACGAGGTTGCTTCCGAGATGAAGAAGGTTACCTGGCCGTCGCTCCAAGAAACCAGGGCGTCATCCATAGTCGTTATTTTGGTTACGTTTATCCTTGCGTTTTTTTTGGGCTTCTTCGACTTGGTGTGGTCAAGTGTTACAGACTTGATCTACGGAGGATAGGAAAGGTTTTCATGCTATAGGGCCTGGGCCCTGTTTGGTTTCCGAGGTTGACATGACGAAGAAGTGGTACGTAGTTCATACCTACTCGGGGTACGAGGCAAAGGCCAAGGCCGGCCTGTTGGATAGGGTCAAGAGCGCCGGTCTCCAGGACAAGTTTGGTGAAATACTGATACCCATGGAAAACGTTGTGGAGATGGTCAAGGGACAGAAGAAGACATCTTCCAGGAAGTTTTTTCCCGGTTATATACTGGTGCAGATGAACTTGACCAATGAAACCTGGCACCTTGTAAAAAATACTCCGAAGATAACGGGGTTTGTCGGAAACAGCACCAACCCTCCTGCCATTTCCGACAAAGAGGTCGCAAAGATAACCAGCCAGATCAGTGAGGGCGAGTTGAAACCCAAGCCAAAGGTGCTTTTCGAAGAAGGAGAAAAAGTAAGGGTCGTAGACGGCCCATTCCAGGGGTTCTCCGGCACAGTGGATGCGGTGAACCAGGAAAAGGGCAAGTTGCGTGTTTTGGTGAGTATTTTCGGCCGGGCCACGCCGGTCGAGTTGGATTTTATACAGGTCCAGAAGGACTAGACTGGGAGAATCCGCTGTGGCGAAAAAAGTAATAGGACAGATAAAGCTTCAAATTCCGGCAGGTAAGGCGACACCCTCTCCGCCGGTGGGACCTGCCTTGGGCCAACATGGTGTCAACATTATGGAATTTTGCAAGGCATTCAATGCACGTACCCAAGGGCAGGAGGGGATGATCATTCCAGTGGTCATTACCGTGTTCGCAGACAAGAGTTTCAGCTTCATAACCAAGACGCCTCCTGCATCGATATTGCTCTTGAAGGCATTGGGCAAGGATAAGGGTTCTTCCATGCCGAACAAGGAAAAAATAGGGTCGATATCCAGGGAAAAGATCAAGGAAATTGCGGAGATCAAGATGCCGGATCTAAATGCAAACGATATCGATGCGGCCATGGAAATTATTATGGGAACATGCAATAGCATGGGTATCGAGATTAGGGACTAGACCGGAATTCGTAGTGGATTGCAGGCAGGGTCGTACCGCCGGCTCGGCCCAGGCAGTTTTATGGTGCGGGCGGGAGGCGGCAGGCGCCGCCGCAGGAGATTAGGGATGTCAAAAAAGGGAAAACGTTACAGGGAATCGGCAGTAAAAATCGACCGAATGAAAAAGTACGGACTGGATGAAGCTCTCGAACTGCTCAAGGATGGTACGAAGGCAAAGTTTGACGAGTCTGTTGACATTGCTGTCAGGCTGGGGGTGAATCCAAAGCATGCCGACCAGATGGTGAGGGGAGCGGTCACTCTACCCAATGGAACAGGCAAGACCGTCCGTGTGGCCGTGTTTGCAAAGGGAGAGAAAGCCAAGGATGCTTTGGAAGCCGGAGCCGATGAAGTGGGAGCTGATGATCTGGTAGAGAAAGTCAAGGGCGGATGGCTCGATTTCGATACAGCCATAGCCACACCCGACATGATGGGCCAGGTCGGCAAGCTTGGGAAAATACTCGGTCCCAGGGGACTCATGCCCAATCCCAAGGTGGGCACGGTGACCTTTGAGGTTGCAAAAGCGGTTGCCGATGCAAAGGCGGGAAAGATCGAGTACAGGGTCGAGAAAGCGGGTATTGTTCATTGCCCGGTGGGTAGGGTTTCATTCAGCAACGAGAAGTTGAAGGAAAATGTATTGACTCTTGTCGAGGTTTTGCTAAAGGCCAGGCCTGCCGCGGCAAAGGGCACCTATTTCAAGGGCATAGCTCTTTCGACCACCATGGGACCCGGGATAAAGGTCGATCCGGTGGCGACGCAGGCGATGGTTAAGTAGTTTCCCGCGCAAAGCGGCACAGGGACAAGAGGCATGTTGATTGTGGGCGCTTGCATGGACAGGGAGACAAGATGGTTGTCTTTTTTGGCGCCGGCACCCTTTGATGGCGAATATTTTGGGCGGATTTTGGTGAAACACGGTTTGTTGCTCCCGGGTGAATGTAAGAGATGAATGTAAGAGATCTGAAATATTTCTACTCGGAGATGGGTGTAAGAGCTTTTGCCACGCCGGCATATTTTTTTATGCCGGATGTTTTGTCGTGTCCTGGGAAAAAGGAGAGGCATTGAGCGGGACGCCGTAGACAGCGAGTACGAAGGAAGTCGTTTAATCGTTCTTTGCAGAACGGCTCGCCGAGGTGGAGAATGGAGAATTACTTTGTTCTCTTGCCCATTGGTGACGGCGGTAATATTACCTGGAATGTCCGAGGTTCCCCGCTGCTTTGGGCAGGAAAGGAGGACGAAGGAATGAGAAAAGAAGGAAAGCAGGCGATGGTGACTGCCTTGCGCGAATTATTTGATCGCGCGCAGGTGGCCATTGTCGCCGACTTCAGAGGGTTGAAGGTTTCCGAGGAAACCACTCTCCGGAGGAGATGCCGTGATGCCGGCGTGCACTACAAAGTGGTAAAGAATACTTTGGCGCGGCTCGCGGTGGAAGGAACTCCGTTCGAGCCGATGCTTGAACTTCTAAACGGGCCGAGTGCCCTTGCGTTGAGTGACGAGGATCCTTCCGCGCCGGCAAAGGTGATCGCCAAGTTTCAAAAGGAGTTCAAAAAACTGGATGTGCGGGGCGGTCTGATCCGTGACAGTCAGGTGCCGCTTAGTTCGGCCGAAGTCGGCGAACTGGCCTTGTTGCCCGGCAAGGATGAGTTACGCGCCCAGTTGTTGGGTGTGCTGATAGCCGTACCGCAGAACTTTGTCAGGGCCTTGAATGATGCTCCTTCAAGGCTGGCTCGTGTAATCGATGCGTACAGGAACAAGAAGGAAGAACAAGCGGCATAAGGTTTTACCTATGAACGCACAACTATTTTTGGAGGATTGAAAATGGCAGAGATAACCAAGGAACAACTTGTTGATCATATCAAGAATATGACCGTGTTGGAGCTTTCGGAACTCGTGAAGACCCTTGAAGACGAACTGGGTGTTTCCGCTGCTGCTCCTGCCGTAGCAGTGGCAGCCGGTGCGGCGCCGGGCGCCGGTGCGGCCGAGGCAGAGGAGGAGCCTACGGAGTTCAACGTGATTCTTTCGGAAATCGGCCCCAACAAGATCCAGGTGATAAAGGTCGTGAGGGCCATAACCGGCTTGGGCCTGAAAGAGGCCAAGGAGTTGGTGGACGGCGCACCGAATACCGTCAAGGAAGGCGTCCCAAAGGACGAGGCGGAAGGTATCAAGAAACAAATCGAAGAAGTGGGCGCAAAGGTAGAGATCAAGGCTTGAACAGGTTTTGCGAGGAAAAGTAATTAACAAGTGGTACTCCGGCCGGTTTTTCTTCCGGCCGGAGAATCGCTTTTGATATGCGGCCCGCGCTGACGAGGAGAGGGCATGGCCAGGGTTATTCAAGACAACTTTCGCCAGAGAAAAAATTTCGCCAAGATAGGCCAGGTAATAGACATTCCCTATCTCATAGAGATACAAAGGGAATCGTTCAGGCGCTTCCTGCAGATACACGTTCCTCCTGAAGAGAGGAAGGATATCGGTCTGCAGGGAGTATTCAACGGCGTGTTCCCCATCAAGGATTACAACGGACTGGCATCACTCGAATTTGTGAACTACAGCCTGGAAAAGCCGAAATATGACATGGAGGAATGTCACCAGAGAGGCATGACCTATGCCGCTCCGGTCAAGGTGGTGGTCCGGCTGGCTGTATGGGAAAAGGATGAGGAGACCGGAGCCCGAAACATCCGGGACATCAAGGAACAGGAGGTCTATTTCGGCGAGATACCTCTCATGACCGAAAACGGCACGTTTATCATCAACGGGACGGAGAGGGTGGTGGTAAGCCAATTGCACAGGTCTCCAGGGGCCTTCTTCGGTCATGACAAGGGAAGCACCCATGCCAGCGGCAAGCTTCTGTATTCGGCGCGGGTGATTCCATACAGGGGGTCTTGGCTGGACTTCGAGTTCGATCCCAAGGATATCGTTCATGTGAGGATTGACAGGAGGAGGAAGATGCCTGCCACGGTCCTCCTCCGCGCCTTGGGCTATGATACTGAAGAACTCTTGGATTACTTCTATGAAAGGGAGAAAGTCAGGATTCTTCAGGACGGATCCATGGTAAAGAACGCCGAGTTCGATCTCAAGTACCACAGGCACTCGTTGGAAGATGTAGTGGATCCGAAAACAGGCGAGATTATCGTTAAGAAAGGGCAGAAATTCACGAAGTTGAAGGCAAAGAAGATCCAGGCGGCCGGAATAAATTGGCTGCCCATCAACGAGGAAGACCTGTTGGGCGGGCAAGGCAAGTCGCCGAAGGTTTGTGCCAGGGATGTGGTGGATCTGAATACCGGCGAGGTGATAATCGAGTGTAACGAAGAGATCACCAAGGAAAAGCTGGATGAAACGAGGCGCAGGGGTATCAATGAATTCGAGATCCTTTTTATCGACAACCTGCATGTAGGCCCTCATTTGCGCAACACCCTGCTGGTGGACAAGATGCATTCCACGGAGGAGGCAATACTGGAAATCTACCGAAGGATGCGGCCCGGAGAGCCTCCTACCATAGATACGGCGAAATCACTTTTCGAAAACATGTTCTTCAATCCAGACAGGTATGACCTCTCCAAGGTGGGAAGACTGAAGTTGAACTACAAGTTCAATCACGAGGATATTCCCATTGAAAACACGGTGTTGACAAAGGAAGACATACTGGAGACCGTCAAGTATCTCATTGGTCTCAAAGACGGCAGAGAAGGTTATCAGATAGATGATATCGATCACCTGGGAAATCGCCGGGTGCGGACGGTCGGTGAATTGCTCGAAAACCAGTTCAGGATAGGGCTGATTAGGATGGAGAGAGCCATCAAGGAGCGAATGAGTCTCCAGGAAGTCGAAACATTGATGCCCCACGACCTGATCAATGCCAAGCCTGTATCCGCAGTGGTAAAAGAATTTTTCGGTTCCAGCCAGCTCTCGCAGTTCATGGACCAGACCAACCCGCTTTCCGAGGTGACACACAAGCGAAGGCTTTCAGCACTCGGACCGGGCGGCCTGACACGGGAGAGGGCCGGGTTCGAAGTCCGGGACGTCCATACGACTCACTATGGCCGGATTTGCCCGATAGAAACTCCTGAAGGTCCGAATATCGGTCTTATCGCCAGCCTGTCGACATATGCCAGGGTCGACGAGTTCGGTTTTGTCGAAACCCCTTACCGCAAGGTGGAAAACAGCAGGGTGACGGACCAGGTGAGGTTTTATTCGGCTCTGGAGGAGGAGAAACACGTGATAGCCCAGGCTAATGCCGGCTTGGACAAAAAAGGGTATTTCACGTCGGAACTCGTGTCGGTCAGGAAGGGCGGTGATTTCATGATGGTGCATCCTGAGGAAGTCACCCTGATGGACATTTCCGCGAACCAACTCGTCAGTGTAGCTGCTTCATTGGTGCCGTTTCTGGAAAATGATGATGCAAACAGGGCGTTGATGGGTTCGAACATGCAGAGACAGGCCGTGCCCCTGCTCAAGACCAGCGCACCCCTGGTGGGCACCGGAATCGAGAGGATTGTGTCGAAAGATTCGGGTGTGACTGTCGTGGCCAAGCGGGATGGAATAGTGGACAGTGTGGATGCGTCCAGAATAGTCGTCAAGGCCGACAGGACCGGGGACGGCGAGGTTTCGGCCGAGGTGGATATCTACAACCTGATTAAGTACCAGCGATCGAACCAAAACACGTGTATCAACCAGAAACCCATAGTCAGGTTGGGTGACAGGGTCAAGAAGGGTGATGTTATCGCGGATGGGCCGGCAACCGAATGCGGAGAACTGGCGCTGGGAAAGAATGTCCTGGTGGGCTTTCTATCCTGGGGCGGTTACAACTTCGAGGACGCAATTCTTCTTTCCGAACGGCTCGTCAGGGAAGATGTCTTCACATCGGTGCACATCGAGGACTTTGAGTGTATAGCCAGGGATACCAAGCTGGGCCGGGAGGAGATAACGAGGGATATTCCCAACGTGGGTGAAGAAGCGCTCATGGACCTGGATGACAGTGGAATTATCCGCATAGGTGCCGAGGTGAAGCCCGGGGATATCCTGGCAGGCAAAATTACTCCCAAGGGAGAAACACAACTTTCACCGGAGGAAAAATTACTTCGAGCAATCTTTGGTGAAAAGGCGGGAGATGTAAGGGATACATCACTTCGTGTACCTCCCGGCGTGGTGGGCACTGTGATAGGTGCAAAGGTTTTTTCCCGGAAAGGGGTTGAAAAGGACGGCAGGGCCAGGGAGATAGAGGACGAGGAAACCCGTAGGCTCCGCAAGGACCAGGACGACCAGATAAAGATAATCCAGGACACGGCCTATGATAGGATCAAGAAACTGCTCGTAAATCGTATCCTGGCGGCAAAACTGGTGGATGATCGGG
This sequence comes from Deltaproteobacteria bacterium, assembly GCA_013152945.1. Classification (GTDB taxonomy): domain Bacteria; phylum Myxococcota_A; class JAADFL01; order JAADFL01; family JAADFL01; genus JAADFL01. Next base: position 7,210 of record JAADFL010000083.1, read on the forward strand.
GTAAGTTGCTTCTCCAAAAGGGCAAGAAGCTGGCTATCGATATCCTGGAAGCGATTCCCCGCAAGTACTGGTCCCAGATTTCCCTTGTCAACGGAAGCGAAATCGAAGCAGAGATCGAACGAATAGTGGAGAATGTTAATGAACAGATCGACCTGGTGAAAATGGTTTTTGCGGAAAAGATCCACAAGTTGAAAAAAGGTGACGAACTCCCCCCGGGAGTCATAAAAATGGTCAAGGTCTATGTGGCCATCAAGCGCGAGTTGTCAATAGGCGACAAGATGGCCGGGAGGCACGGCAACAAGGGAGTCATTTCCAGGATACTGCCCGAGGAAGACATGCCGTTTTTAAGTGACGGAACCCCCCTGGACGTAGTCCTGAATCCCCTGGGAGTTCCATCCAGAATGAATGTGGGCCAGATACTGGAGGTTCACCTGGGTTGGGCTGCCAGGGAACTGGGACACGCCATCGCCGAGTTGATCGATTCCGGTGCAGGCGCGAAAGCGGTTCGCAAGGAATTGAAACGTATCTATGGTGCGGGTACGCCGTTTGCGAAGTTTCTGGATGAGTTGGAAGAAGAAGATTTGTATAGGGTTGCTGAAAAGTACAGGGACGGGATCCATATGTCTACGCCCGTGTTCGACGGAGCGAAGGAAGATGAAATAAAGACCTATCTCGATTTGGCCGGTCTCCCCCAGTCCGGACAAACCATTCTTTTCGATGGCAGGACAGGAGAACCATTTGATTCGGAAATAACAGTGGGAACGATGTACATGCTCAAGCTGCATCACCTGGTGGACGACAAGATACACGCTCGTTCCACGGGGCCGTACAGCCTGGTTACACAACAGCCCCTGGGCGGGAAGGCGCAATTCGGCGGCCAGAGATTGGGGGAAATGGAGGTTTGGGCCATGGAGGCATATGGCGCGGCCCATGCTCTCCAGGAATTTCTTACGGTCAAGTCCGATGATGTCGCAGGCAGGACAAGGATGTACGAAGCTATTGTAAAGGGCGAGTTTGTACTCGAACCGGGACTGCCCGAAAGCTTCAACGTGCTGGTGAAGGAATTGCAGAGCCTTGCATTGGACGTGGAACTCATGGAGGAACGGCCCAAGTAGGGCTGGAACGCCGTTTTGGTGAAACAACTGGTAATCAAACCGGAGAGGTAGAATCGTGAAGGATATCTTCAGCTTCTTTGAAAAGCCCAAGGATCCGATTAGTTTCAGCGCAGTCAGGGTTTCCCTGGCATCGCCGGAAAAAATCAGGGAATGGTCTCATGGAGAGGTCAAAAAACCCGAGACCATCAACTACCGAACATTCAAGCCCGAGAGAGATGGGTTATTCTGCGCCAAGATTTTCGGGCCTGTAAAGGACTACGAGTGCAATTGCGGAAAATACAAGCGCATGAAACACCGGGGCGTCATTTGTGAAAAATGCGGGGTCGAGGTCATCCAGTCAAAGGTCAGGCGGGAAAGGCTGGGACATATCAACCTCGCCACCCCGGTGGCTCACATCTGGTTTCTCAAGAGTCTTCCAAGCAGAATAGGCAATATCCTTGATATCACTTTGAAGAATCTCGAGAGGGTTCTCTATTGTGAAAATTACATAGTAGTTGATCCGGGCCAGACGGACTTGAAGAGGATGGAGCTTCTAACAGAGGATCAATACCAGATAGCTGCGGAAAAATTCGGTGAGGATGCCTTTGTGGCAAGAATGGGCGGTGATGCGATACGTGACCTGCTGAAGCAGATAGACGTAGTGGCATTGTCCGAGGAACTTAGGGCCGAGTTGAAGACCGTCACCAGCGAGGCAAAACGTAAAAAATTGGCCAAGCGGCTGAAAGTGGTAAACGCTTTCAAGAATTCCGGAAACAGGCCGGAATGGATGATGCTCGAGGTCATCCCCGTGATACCCCCGGATTTGAGGCCTCTTGTTCCTCTCGAAGGAGGCAGGTTTGCTACGAGCGATTTGAACGACTTGTACCGCCGGGTCCTGAACAGGAACAACAGGCTGAAGAGGCTGCAAGATCTGAATGCTCCGGAGATCATTATCAGGAATGAAAAGAGGATGCTCCAGGAGTCTGTAGACGCCTTGTTTGACAACGGCAGGAGGGGCAAGGCCATAACCGGGCCGAACAAGAGACCTCTGAAGTCTCTGTCCGACATGCTGAAGGGAAAGACCGGCAGGTTCAGGCAGAACCTTCTCGGAAAGAGGGTCGATTACTCGGGCAGGTCCGTCATCGTGGTAGGTCCCGGGCTAAAGCTGCACCAGTGCGGATTGCCGAAGCAAATGGCCCTGGAGCTTTTCAAACCATTTATCTACAACAAGCTGGAGGAACGCGGTTATGTCACCACCATCAAGAGCGCAAAGAAGATGGTGGAGCAAAAAAGGCCGGAAGTTTGGGATGTCCTGGAAGAGGTAATAAAAGAGCACCCGGTTCTGCTCAATCGTGCTCCGACTTTGCACAGGTTGGGCATTCAGGCATTCGAGCCGGTGCTCATCGAAGGAAAGGCCATACAGCTTCACCCGCTTGTATGCGTGGCCTTCAACGCTGATTTCGACGGCGACCAGATGGCCGTTCACGTGCCATTGTCCATTGATGCCCAGATCGAGGCTCGCGTGTTGATGATGTCAACCAACAACATCCTGAGTCCGGCGCACGGCAAACCTATTATAAATCCGACACAGGATATCGTACTTGGATGTTACTACATGACCAGGGAGAGGGCCTTTGCAAGGGGCGAGGGAAGGATCTTCTCTTCCACTGAAGAGGTCCGGGTGGCCTATGACCAGGGAAAACTCGACCTGCAGGCGGCAATCAAGGTGCGGATGGATGGACAACTGGTAGATACCACGTGCGGCAGGATCCTGCTTGGCGAGATCCTGCCTCCGAATGTTCCATTTAATATGGTCAACCGGGTGATGGACAAGAAATCGTTGTCACAACTAATTGATGCCTGTTACCGGGAGGCGGCCAACAAGGCGACCGTCATATTGGCCGACCGGTTGAGAACCATCGGGTTCAGGTATGCAACCAGGGCCGGAATATCCATCAGCATCAAAGACATGAAGATTCCATCAAAGAAACAGGAACTCCTGGATGAGGCACAGGCGAGAGTCAGGGAGATTGAGGAGCAATATGCCGAGGGCCTGATTACAGACGGTGAACGTTACAACAAGGTGGTGGATATTTGGGCGAGTACATCCGAGCTGGTGTCGAAGCAGATGATGGACGAGTTGAGTCAGGAAACGGTCTGGGACCCTGATGCCCCGGAGGATGAAAAGCGCGCCAGGAAGATGCCGAGTTTCAATCCAATCTATATCATGGCGGACTCGGGAGCAAGGGGCGGTGCCCAGCAGATTAGGCAGCTTGCCGGTATGCGTGGTCTCATGGCAAAGCCTTCGGGTGAGATAATCGAGACCCCGATTACGGCAAACTTCCGTGAAGGCCTGACTGTTCTGCAATATTTCATTTCCACCCACGGAGCCCGTAAGGGCTTGGCCGATACTGCGCTCAAGACGGCCAACTCGGGTTACCTTACGCGGAGACTGGTCGATGTCGCCCAGGATACGGTTGTAACCGAGTACGATTGCGGCGCCATCGACGGCATCGAGGTGGGAGCCTTGATCGAGGGCGGCGAGATTATAGAACCGGTAGGCGACCGTGTACTCGGAAGAGTCGCCTTGGAGGACGTCAAGCACCCGCATACAGGTGAAATAATCGTTCATGCAAATGAACTCATCGACGAAGCGGTTGCAGCCAGGATCCAGGACAGCCCCATAGAAAAGGTGCCGATCCGGTCGGTTTTGACCTGCCAGGCCAGGCGTGGTGTTTGTGCCATGTGTTACGGACGTGACTTGGCCAGGGGCCGCATGGTGAACATAGGAGAAGCTGTCGGCGTTATTGCGGCCCAGTCAATCGGCGAGCCCGGGACTCAGTTGACCATGAGGACATTCCATATCGGTGGTGCGGCAAGGAGGGAGGCGGAGCAGAGTCATCATGAATGCAGGAATGACGGCCGGATCAGGTTGGAGAAATTGCGGGCCGTTGAGGGGCGTAACGGCGAACTCGTTGTGGTGAATAGGAACGGCGCGATAATAGTCGAGGATAACCAGGGACGTGAAAGGGAACGTTATCCTGTTATTTACGGGGCAAGGCTGAACGTAAAAGACGGACAAAAGGTCAAGGCCGGAACAAAACTGGCCGAATGGGATCCGTTTGCCAATCCGATAGTCACCGAGGTCGGGGGAGTGGTCAAATTCGGAGATGTCGAAGAAGGCATCACCATGGTCGAAGAGAAGGACGAGCGTACAGGCTTGTCCAGGAAGAAAATTGTTGCGTACAAAGACGTGGAACGCCGGCCTAGAATTTCGATCAAGGATGAGCGCGGCAAGACGCTGAAACTGTCGGATGGGAAACAGGATGCCAGGTACCTGTTGCCGGACGGAGCCAACCTCGAGGTCCTTGAAGGCGATCCTGTCATGCCCGGAGATGTGTTGGCCAAGATACCGCGGGAAACGACAAAGACAAAGGATATCACCGGTGGTCTGCCCAGGGTGGCCGAATTGTTCGAAGCCAGGAAACCCAAGGAATACGCCCTTGTCAGCGAAATAGACGGCATAGTCCATTTTGGAAAGGATCTCAAGGGCAAGAGGCGGCTGGTCATCGAACCGGATGTCGGTGAGAAAAAGGAATACCTGGTAACCAAGAGCAAGCACGTCGCAGTTCATGAAAATGATTTCGTTCAGGCCGGTGAGCCTTTGATGGATGGATCAATCAATCCCCATGACATTTTAAAGATCCTCGGCGAGAAACAATTGGCAAGGTACTTGGTCGATGGAATCCAGGAGGTTTACAGGCTCCAAGGTGTCAAGATAAACGACAAGCATATCGAAGTAATCGTCCGGCAGATGCTGCGGCGGGTGAGAATCGCTGATCCGGGTGACACGGATTTCCTTGTGGACGACCAGGTGGAGAAGATACGGGTCATGGAAGAGAACGAGAGGGTCATGGAAAGAGGCGGCAGGCCTGCCCAGTGGGACCCGCTCCTGCTTGGGATTACAAAGGCCTCCCTGTCCACGGAGTCGTTTATTTCAGCATGTTCTTTCCAGGAGACAACCAGGGTGCTTACTGAAGCGGCGCTCTCCGGAAAGACCGACTACCTGCGGGGCCTCAAGGAAAACGTCATCATGGGACGGCTCATACCTGCCGGCACCGGGCTGCCACATTACAAGTACCTGGACATGGAAGTCGAAGATGAGGAGGTTCCCCTGGACCAGGTGCAGCAGGGAGACGAGGAACTGACGGCCGGAGATGATGTGTAGGGACGGGTAAGCCGGCGCCTGCCGGTATTTTGTTCTACGCTTTCAAATTTGGGCTGCTGTTGATACTGGCCGTCATGGGCATTTCGGCTTGTGGCGTAATTACAAGGAACGCTGTTGCCGTTTAGCAGGTGGTTGCTGCCCGGTGTAAAACTTTGGCGGTCGAAGAAGGTGGACAAAGAAGGAATTGCTCCGACTGCGGGAAGTGACGGCTTCGTAATACATCGCCGGCAAAGTGGATCCCGGTGATTACCACAAGATGTTGCAAGTCCTGCTCCAGGTGAATCCAATTACAGCGCGCCGGCTCAAGCACATCGGCTTTAAATCCAAGAGTGCCGGATGAGGTTTTTTCAACCCGGAACCCCTTCTATCTTTCAGGACAATCAGAAACCCTATTCAGGCATACTACCTGCATCCGGCCCGGAATTGGATTCACTTTCAGGCGACACCTTGGGCATGTCCAGGGCGGATCGGAAATCCTTTTCTTTCGCAGAGAACAAGCTCATGGGATCGATTTCTATCTCGAGCAGGTTCTTTGACCCCTGTCTTTTCAAAAACACCTTTTGCTCTCCGGATTGCCCCTTTTTTGTGAAATACGCCAAATCCAACCTTACGGTCTTTCCCTTTACCCCGAGCTCGGCATAGATCGGCTTATTCGGCTTGATCTTCTTCGGGCCCGGATCTTCCACCACCCTGTCAGCAACAAGGTCCAGGAATTCTCCGACCCGATCTTCCACCTTGAAACGGGCAGCCTTGTTTTCTTGATTCAACTTCCATTCATCGCCCTGTTTTTTCAATTCCACAGTCTTTCCTGCATTGTTTATCTTCAGGTAATCAACAGTGTCCCTGGATATGCCATTGGACAAATCAAACACCTTGCGATCCTTGAGCAGGGACAGATCGGGCAGGAGCAGGCCCTTCAGGCTGTTTTCCTTGACCTGGACAATGAACGGCTCGCCGCCAAGCTTTGCGTATCTTTTATTATCTCTTGGGCCTGATAGGTACAGGGTATAGGTCTTGTTGTTCGACAGCTTAAGCTCGATGCTTGCATGGGCCGGATCCAGGCCGAAGGCGGACAACCTGTCAGCCTTGTTTCCAGTAAACTTCAGGACCTTCATACCCGTGGCCTTCTCGATCAATCTTTCAGCCTCCGTGTCGTAGGCCTTTGTGCTCACGGGCCTGGTGATTCGCCAAGATGAGCCCTGCTTTTCCAATGTCACGTGCTCATCACCTGTTGAAAAATCAGCGCGTACAACCTGGAACGAATCGCATGGAAAGACCCGCTTGTCCCTGAAATCATCAGCCGGTTTGTCCAGGGCCTGCATAAAGGATTTGTCAATTACCGCCACTCTTTTTTCAACTGCAACGTAAACCCTCCTGGAGGTCGGATCCTCCTTGCCGAAAGAAAGCTTGATGTCCTTTTCCCCGGTCTTGAAATGAGCAACAAGCAATGGATGTTCCAGGCCCAGGTCGGCGAGATCCGGGTCGTGCACGAACCTGTCCGCATCCAGGAGTTCGAGTCTCGTGGCCAAGCTTGAAATCTTTCCCGAGTCGGCTCGTGCATGAACAGGCTTCTTCATGGTCCAGGTGTTTCCGGCTCCGCGGACAAGGAGTATCTCTTGCTTTCCCGTGTCTTTTCCATTCTTCGCGGTTTTCTCGATCGACACCTCTTTTATTTCCGGGGCCTTGACTTGAACGACCCGGTCGGCTGTCTCTTCCCTTTCCTTTCGGCTTGGCCGCTTGGATTCGACCAACAGTATGTAAAGCCCGAGCACGAGGGTCAGGGAAAACAGGATAAGGGTGGTGCGAAGCCTCATCTATCTCCGCCTCCTCAAGTACACACCCACCCCTAGAAATACGCAGGCAATGGGCATGAACACTACCACTGTCCAAAAAAGGGACATCATTTGGGAATCGGACAATGCCAGGTGCACCTGTTCCGGGCTCTTTGGCTGAATTTCTATTTCAGTTCCCTTTTCAGCCAGCCAGTGCACCAGGCCGAGGAACAAGTCCAGGTTTCCGCCATTCGATACCGCCCAGTTGGCTGCAAAATCCGAATCGCCCACGATAGCGACACGTGCATCTCCGGACCTTTTTGTTCCTTGCTTTTGTCCGTTCACACGGATGTCCGAATCTGCTTTTTTCGTCTTGTTCCCCTGAAACATCTTGCCTTCAAGGGTGAGGCCCAACAGCAGGGGACCCTTTTCTTCTCCTTTTCCCGGCTTGGGCATGCCCTCTTGAGCGATGTCTTTTTCCAGCCAGGCCGATGTTGACGAATCCATCAACCTTTTTGACTTAATACCTCCCGGAACATCTGCAAGTCCGAACGCCCTGGCCTGGGAAAGCACCACCGGGATCTTTCGGTCGGCCAGGGGCTTGACTGCCTGGGCCTTGCCATAGGTGTCAACGAAAAAGGATGTGCCCGGATCCAACAACGTGGCCTTGTCCGGATCCACGACCACGCCTTCTTTCACTTCTACTCCGAGCTCGGACAGCATTTTTTCCAGGCCCGTCTTTTCAATGGCTGTCTGGTCCCTGTCCGGAACCGGGTCCAGGAGCAGCAGCAACCTGCCGCCTGCAGAAAGGTAATTTCCAAACATTGCTTCCATCTGCTTGTTGTAAGGCTTTACCGGACCTGCAGCCACGAGCACGTCACAAGACCTGCCCTTGGACTTCAAGGCACCGGCCCTGTCCAGCTCCTGCACCTTGTAATTGGCCCTCTTCAATTCTTCCACACTGTTGCCCATGCCTTCGGGTTCGATACTCTCGGAGTCCCTCTCGCCGAAGCCCTGAAGGAAACAAACCTTAACCTGCTTCTCTTGGCTCACGTCCAGTATGGCTGATACAAATGCCTGCTCTGCCTTGAATCCCCTGAACCTGGGTCTTGAAGAAGCTGATTCCATGTCGTAATCGACCATCTGGTCGGATGTCACGTAGTGGCTCCTGGACTCGCACTCGAACACCACTGCATTCAGGTCGTAGATCTTGAACTTCTGCAGTAATTCCTTGGCCCTGGTCCTGTTCCTGTCCTGGTCCAGGTATTCGACCGACACCCTCTTTGATGCCTGGGCCATTCGTGCCAGCAATTCTTTCACTCCATCGAATGCAGGATCATCCTGGGACAGGAAAACAGTTATCTTAACATTCTTTTTCAGGCCCTTTATTATCTTTTCCGCTTTCTTTGACATGGAATAGATTGACCCCGATGTCCAGTCGCCCCTGTAGTACTCCCTTGAGGATATCCAGTTCACCATTACCAGCAATGCCGCTGCCAGTACAAGGGAAAGACCTACATTTAGACCGATGATTATCCTATTACCGCCTGTATTCCGCCTGTCATCCAAAGCCATGTCAGGACCACCTTCTCTTTTCCAGGGCCTTTATCGAGGCGAACAGGAAAAACATTGCTGTTGACAGGGTGTAGACGATAGGCCTCGTATCCACTACTCCCTTGCCGAAATCCAGCATGTACGCATGAAGGTTGAAATAGGACCATACACCGGACTGTGAAGGCTGGAGGTATTCCATCAACCCGATGCTGAACAGGCTTGAGCAGAGCGTGAAACCGAGCACTGCGGCAACTACCTGGTTCGAGGTCAGGCTGGATGCAAACAGGCCTGCGGCCAGGAACATGGCCCCCAGCAACATGGTTCCCAGATAGCCCGACAATATGGGGCCTGAATCAAGGTCTGTGTAGACACCCAAATAGAGCACGTACACAATAGTCGGCAGCCACAGGAACATGAACAGCAAGAGAGATGAAAAATACTTGGCCAGCACCACCTGTGTATCACTTACAGGCGCGGTCATCAATGTTTCGATGGTGTTGGATTTCACCTCCTCTGCAAGCAGCCTCATGGTGAGCACGGGAGGAACAACCAGCATGAAGAACCAGTAGAAGATGAATCCGCCGAAAAACGGTGAAAAGGGCGCACCTATCGATACTTCCACGCCGTTCATGGCCGATACCATGAGGTAGAAATCCAGGCCGCTCACAACCAGCAAGGATGTCAGTACGAGATAGGCCAGGGGAGAAGTAAAGTAGGCCTTGACCTCTCTTCCCATCAAGACGGTAATCTTTTTCATTCCGAAGAATCTCCCTGGTCGTCGTCATGCGTTTCTTCAACATCTTCACTGGTTGTAAGGCGGGCGAAAACATCTTCCAGGCTGCCCTGTTTTTGCCTCATTCCGATCAAGACCCATCCCTTTTGTACGCAAAGTTTGAATATTTCAGGTCTTACGTCCCTTTCCCGTGCAACTTCGATTACAAAGCCGATCCCGTCTCCTTTTTCAAATACATCCACGCCGGGTTCACCCGGAAGCTTTGACATGACTTCCTTCACTTGGTTCACCTGGTTGGTATCTCCGTACTGCAATAATCCCTCGATCACGTTTTTCCCTGATGAAACGCTTCCAAGCTCGCTTGGAGTTCCCTGTGCAACGAGTTTGCCTTCGTTGATTATCAGGACCCTTGTACAAAGGACTTCCACCTCGGGCAGTATGTGGGTCGACAGTATGACCGTATGATCCTTGCCAAGCTCGCGGATCAGCGCGCGGGTCTCGCGGACCTGGTTCGGGTCGAGTCCAACTGTTGGCTCATCGAGAACAAGGATCGAGGGATCCTTTACCAGTGCATCGGCCAAGCCCAATCTCTGCCTGTACCCTCTGGACAACTGCCCCACGATCCTATTCAAGACATCCGCCAATCCACACTGTTGAACTATATTATCAACTGTTGACTTGATTTTTGCCCGGCCGACACCCTTGAGCCTGGCTCTGTATTTCAAGTATTCTTTCACCCGCATTTCCGGGTACAAGGGAACAGCCTCGGGCATGTAACCGATCTGCTCCCGAACCTTCATGCCCTGGGTGAAACAATTGAAACCTGCCACAAATGCTTTCCCGGAAGATGGAGGAAGGAAACAGGTGAGCATTCGCAACGTGGTGGTCTTGCCTGCCCCGTTCGGCCCTAAAAAACCTACGATCTCGCCGCGACTTATGGAGATATCAAGGCTGTCCACTGCAACCTTGGAGCCAAACCTGCGGGTCAGTTTTTCCGTTCTTATGAGTTCTTCATTTTTATTTACCATCAAGTCCGGCAAAATTTTCCTCACTCGGGTTTATTAAACGACAAAACACCTGCAAGTATTCCCATTCCCGGCAACAATTCAATAGAAAATCTACAAGACGGAATCAGAGGCTGGTCGTTTCGGCTCACCGTTTACCGGAGATCGGGTACAGGATCTGAACAGACATGCAGATCGGGGCGGATCAGGGTATGGTGTTTCATTGTTTTGAAGCCTCTGCCTGGGTGTCATTTCCCGCACCTGGCCGCGAATTAGCCGGTTCACGGCCCCAGGCAATTGCAAACGCTGACCCGGCTGCTCACATGATTCCGTAACGCTTCTTCAACCTGTTGAAAGTTGAATAAGAAACATCTAGAAGTTCTGCAGCCTTCCTGCCGTTTCCAAAAGTGCACCTCAAGGCTGATTCCACAAGCCTGCGGCCAAATTCTTCCAGTTCCTGTTGGAAGGGGCCTGGTTCTGATAAATCTTGGATTTTCGATATTTCGTCCAGGGAAGTTTTACTACACCTTCTCCATCTCGAGATCAGGGATTCCAGTTGCTCCGGGAACACAGGCTTGTCCAGGTAATCGAAGAAGCCGGCTCTTATTGCATGAACAAGGTCATATTTGTCTGCAAAACCCGATACCAACACAAGGGCTGCGTCAGGCGCGAATTGTTTGAGTTTTTTACCGAGGCTTATACCGTCTTGCTCCGGCATCTTGAGATCCAACATTATCAAATCAAAAGTTTTGGCGGACACCAGTGACAATGCCTCCGACGGTTTGGTTGTCCTCTCCACGTCGCATCCTACGTTACTGGCCATCTCGCCCAGGTATTTCGCCACATTAGGCTCGTCATCAACTATGAGGAGCTTTATCAAAGCGACTTCAGATCCTTTGTTATAATTTTGTTGTTCCATGTTATCCCCTATCTGACACAATAGTGAGCGATATACAATCCTGACTATTATTGAACCGTCCTTGCCAACCTGAAGCCGATTCTGTATGACTTGGTTTCAGGTGAATATGCGCCCCTATAGGCGCACCTGCACTTCCTACTTATATCGGCGCCCCCGCTGCGCGTTACGCGACGCGGGTCGAACAATGGAGGAGGATCCACCGGCCCCTCGGGATCGACAACAGGTCCTTCATCGAACCTGGACCACCAGTCCCAGACCCATTCCTCGAGATTTCCCAGCATATCGTACAGACCATACTTGTTAGGCTCCTTGGTCCCTACGTACGTGGGGAATCCAATTACCAGAGTGTCGCCGCAGTATACGGCGATTTTCTCCAGGTTCGGATCCTGTCCGCATTCCAGCTCGGTTAGTGTTCCGTCGTTGTCATCTGTCTGGTACAACGGCTTGAGACTGCCGGCACGTGCCGCGTACTCCCACTCCGCCTCGGTAGGCAATCTGTACCCCTCGCAATCATAAACCGTATCCACGCCGTCGAGTATCACCGCAGCCCTCTTTATTCCCATCGTGGTCTTGTCCTGGTCGTAGCAAGCCATGTAGTCCGAGTTGTCTTCAGGAGCTCCTCCTTCAGTGCATTCTACATCACGGAACTTGAAGCAAGGGGCCAATCCCCCGGCAATCGAAAGCTGGTTTGCGAACGCGAGCGCATCGTACCATGTAGTTTCGTATATAGGGTAAGTCTTGGAGAACCATTTTGCATTCTTATTAATTCCCCGGCCCATTATCGGTTCGAAGTCCGACAACCTGGTCTCGTATTTGTGCATAAGGAAGTCATGTGTCAGAGTCACTTCATGTAATAGCTCATCCGCACGCCTGCCAGGCTCAACACGGCAATCGCCTGGATAACCTTCAGGTCCAGGACAACCGCCCGGGCTGCCCATCCAGAAAGTGCCGGCAGGGATTTCAAGCCATTCCTGCTCCTCATTTTCAAGTGTAACCAACACCTTTTCGTCCGAGCAGCCCAAAAAAACAACACAAGAAATCAAAAGGGCTTTACAAACAGACCTGCCTTGCGGTTTCCGGATCATAGCGTGGTCCTTGCCAACCTGAAGCCGGTGAAATGAAACCCGAATCGCGGTGAAGATGCACCTAGTGGCTCCCTATTGCTGGACCTCAGGAATTTCAGGTCTGTGAAACCGTCGGAACGTGATATTCCCGTCAAATTATTTATTGGGATATCATCTATTGGCTCAATCGGCTGGTACGGATCCACAACCTCATCGCCTTCCTCTATTGCGTACTTTCCAAAGTTGTCCCAGACCCATTCGTTAGCATTTCCTATCATGTCGTACAGGCCCCAGGCATTCGGCGCCTTTTGCCCTACCTCCTGGGCCTCCTGGGCGTTTCCGCAGTACCAGGCTATCTTGTCCATGTTCTCGTCAAATTCACATTCCTTGGCGGAGATGGTTCCGTCGTTTCCAGGCGACGGGTATACAGGCGTGTTGCTGCCGGCCCGTGCCGCGTACTCCCATTCCGCGTCGGTGGGCAGCCTATACCCTTTGCAGTCGTATGGAGACTCAACGCCGTTGAGTTCGACATCGGCGTAATCTATGCTGTTCGTGTACTTGACTTCGTGCACACATATCTTGTTGCCCTTTTCGTCCGAGCTCCATTGCCCGCAGGATATCACGTCACCCAAGAAACAGTCCATGAAATCGTCTGTCTCGATGCCGTTTACGCACTTGATATTCGAGAGCCTGTAACACGGTTTGTAACCCCGGCTCTTGGAATACAGGTTCGCGTATGCTATTGCGACGTACCTGTTAATTCCGCTCGTCGGGCACCTGGGGCATATCTTCAGTTCCTGGTGGATGTTATCGTAAATGGTCAACCAGTAGTTGCCGGTGAGCGCGTGGAACTCTTCCTGGGTGGTCTCGTACTTGGACAAGTAGAAGCCACGGGTTAGCGTGACCTTATGCAACACCTCGCTATCGTACCTGTACGGCTCCGGTTCGCAGCTTCCTGGATATTCTTTCGGCCCCGGACACCCACTGGGACTTCCCATCCAGAACGTGCCGCCTTGCAGCTCCACCATCTCGATCTCCGGTTTTTCTTTGTCCTGGGCGCCGCACCCGCCGGAGCATGCAAGCAGCATTGCCGCGCACAACAGGAGCAACTTTTTGTTAAGCGTAACATCCATTTTCTTCACCTGACCGTTCTGACGAGCCTGACGCCTGAAAAGCCGTTTCCAATGAACTGCCCCTCGTATGAAACACAACCCCGGAATCCGCAACGAGTGTAGGCCGCACCGTTCGGTAAGCCTCGCCTTCCACCTACAGGATTGGTTGTATCCGGTTTGTAAAGGCAGTACGGATCGACCACGCCGTCTTCATCGTTTTCGACCTCGTACGGGCAACAACCACCCCATATCCACTCGCTGACATTTCCAAGCATGTCGTACAAGCCCCAGGCGTTCGGCGCCTTCAATCCCACTGGTTTTGGAAGCTCTGTATTGCCGCAGTACCAGGCCACCTTGTCCAGGTTTTCGTCGAACTCACACTCCAGGTGAGAAATGGTTCCGTCGTTTCCAGGCGATGGATATATCGCAGTATTGCTGCCGGCCCGCGCCGCGTACTCCCATTCCGCCTCGGTAGGCAACCTGTACCCCGTGCAGTCGTACACCGTGCCTGCATGGTTAAGCTCTATCTTTGCGTGCGCGATTCCATCCGGCATTACCTCCTTAAGCTTGCAGACCTGATTACCGTGCTCATCAGTACCCCATTCACGGCAGCCAGTTTCTTCCTCCTTGTAACAGTCCATGTATTCTTTGGGTTTCCTGTTGATTTCACACTGGACTTCAGAGAGCTTGTAGCAGGGAGGGAGGCCGTGGGCTATTGACAACTGGTTTGCAACTGCGAATGCCGTGTACCTGCTTATAAAGTTGGCCGGACAATCAAGGCACACATCGGGGGGATGAGCTTCCAGGTAGATGGGGAATGAGTACTTGCCCATCAGCTCGAAGTACTCCCTTTGCGTGATTTCGTGTCGCATGATGAAAAAATCATGTGTCAGCGTGACCTTGTGAAGTACCTCGCCGTTCTGCCTTCCATCCTCTGCCCGGCAATCGCCGGGATAGCCCTCGGGACCCGGGCAGCCCGAGGGAGTACCCATCCAGAAAGCTCCCTTTCGAATCAATGCCAAGTCCTTGTTTGTAGATGTTTCATCACCGCAGCCAGTACACATTAGAATCACTGCCAACCCGCCCGCGAAACAGCTCAGACAACGAAAAAGCTTGTTTTTAGTCATGGTTCACCCTGGTGCACAATGATGTATTGACTCATCTCGTCCTCTGCGAATTTCTCGGACTCGTTTGCAAGCGCATCACCCGCCTGCACGCGGGAGTCCACGTTTATTACAGAGTACTTTTCGCCGTTGATATAAATATTGTCGCTTTCATTGGGCTTCAGGTCCAGCTCCAGACCATCAGCCTCGAAGTGAAGCATCTGGACCTCCTGGTACGAGGAGTACGTGGCTATCTTTGGACAGCCGAACGACCTGGACTCGACCGCCAGTCCAGGTACATCGAGCAACCAGCCGTCCTCGAACTTGACCATGCTGGCATAGACCAGCATCCCATCTCTCTCTATAGCTGCAGAGTAGAACCTGGACTTGCGGGATTTGAAATCGCGCATGTTGAGACCCCTGGCATTGGCGTAGTGAATCGTGACAGTATCGCCCTTGGAAATTTCAAGCTTCTCGCCGCGAGGAACAGGCAGGCCAAGGATCGCGTCGTCGTGCCCGCCGTCAACCATGCAGTGCAGGTCCGCTTCCTGGAGCTGTTCGTTCCGGTCGGAGTACTTGATGCCAGAGACCACGCAGTCGCATGAATCTTCGGGTGTTTCGTTTATATTGATTCCGCAGAAGTCGTTGTAGAACAGCGGGGGAATGTAAGAGACCGCAGGGCCTGACCCGCCCGAGTAGCATACAGGATCGACGTTTGGATCCATGCACATCCCTGTCTTCTCGTCGCACCACTCGTCTCCCTGGGGGCAGCCCACGTCCAGGCACGAGCGCACGCACCTGCCTGTAGTCTCGTTGCAGTACCCGAGCGGCATGGAACAAAGCTCGTTTGTAAACTCGTTTGTAATGGTTTTTCGGCACGCCCCAAGATCGCACAGGCCTGTCTTCTCGTCGCACTCGGCATAGTCAGGGCAGCCTGTCTCGGTACAGCTTGGAGAGCACTTGCCGAGTATGCAGGCAGGCCTTGTCTCCGGGCAGTCTTTTGATCGCTCGCACTCGTGCCCGCCTATCGAGTAATATAGCGGGGTGAATCCTGTGCTCATGGGAGGACCACACGAGAGCCGGTCGCTTGGTGATGTATTGTCGAAAGATGTGTTCCAGGCGCCTGCATTGTGCACAAGGAAAGGAGTTCCGCCCATGTGTACTTCTTTTGTCTCGTCCGGCTTTATAACCACAGGCTCGAACGAGTCTTCGTGAGACTTTATTACAGTGGCCACAACGGTTTGGTAACCGATATCCTTCCTTCTCGGCGTGCACCCTATCTCCTTGAAATCATAATAATAAGGGTAGGGCAGCAGATTTTCGGGAGAGGGATCGACCTGCGCGACAGCCCCGTACCCGGCCCTGTACAACGGAAAGTACGAAGGAGACAGCAATGTCAGCATCACGCCTGCCGGCTCATAATAGTCGTCGATGAGGTACAGATCCACCACCACCTTGTTTCCAACGTCCAAGGGCTGCTGTGCCGACCAATCGAACGGAACATCTCCTGATATTACCAGGCCCAGCCGATCCCTTACCTCGAAGTGGGCAAAGCCTGGATCCTTGGACCTCTCAAACATTGTCAGGGTGCCTCCGTGCCGCCTGTTCCAGGGAACTACCTGGATGTCGTAGTGAGGCGGCGCATCCTGGTCGAGGTTGTCTATGTATATCCTGCCCCTGTACCCCCTCCTGGTAGTGATGTCCACGGCAAGGCTCTTGCCGAAAGCCTCCTTGAGGCTCCTGGGCACGTGGGCGCAAGAATCATAAGGATCTGGTATTATGCACTCTTTTGAATACGGATCGCACCACAGGCCGTCCCTGCAGCCTGTTTGATAGCAGTTTGACTCGCACTTCCTTGTATCCCAGTTGCAGTACTCGTCTTCGCTGCAATCTCTAAAATACCAGCAGAATACTGGTCCGCACGTGTGAGTGGCAGGGATACAGCTGACACCTTCCGGCGCGCCAGGCAGGAAGATCGCTTGGCAGTCCTTTTTACTCATGCACCTCTGGTATATCTCGATGCATCTCCCGTTCTCGCATATCAGCGGGAAGTCGCAGTCGTACACATCATCGCAGTACCCCTTTGGCATGCACATGCCTTTGCTCTTCAAACAGATGCCGTCAACACCGCACTCGCTGTTTTCAATGCAGGGCTTTGACTTGAGCTTGTAAGTAGGCAAATCCTCGGTGCAGGAGAAGAGGATGAACACCAGGCCCGCCCCCAGGACGGGCCTGGCATATTTTGCAAAAACCGATTGTGCTAATAAGAACACTGCTGCTTTAACTCCTAGTTGGTTTCCTGCCCATCCAGGCAGTTGTTAGCGTATACGACGGAAAAATTATATTGAGTAAATTGATAGCAATAGAGGCCGGAAAACCCGCTAGTACAGTTGGCCATCTCCTTGTAATCGAAAACATTCCTTCCATTGGCATCGTTCCAGGCACCACTACTGTTGTGCGGCTCATCTATGCCCCTGTCATTGTACCTATCTGTTGTCTTAGTACTGCTCAATTTACATACATTCGATGGGTATGCTTCGCACAGCCTGTCCCACAATCCTACTATAAAACTTACTGAATGATTTTGGTCGTCCCCAAAACCAACCTTTTCCTCCAACTGCGTGCTGTCGTACAGGTCCCAGAAAAACCGTGCAACGTTCAGCCGCTCCTGGTAGTCTGGGTACGATGCATCGTTCTCCCTGAAGCAATCGGTTAATGCCTCATTGCGGTTGGATGTATATGTCTTTCTCGTCTTTCTCTCGAGTAAGAGTTCATAGTTCTGCAAGTGTGTGGGGCAGTAATCATCGTTTGAGATCCCGTTGTGGTCACTTGGATGCCCGCAATAATACACAAAGGGATATGTTGCATCGTCGTCAAAGAACGCTGCGCCTGCAATGAAGTCCTGGAATCCTGTAACAGTGGCCGAGTTCTCGGAGTGATAGATGTTTAGGTACCCT
>JAADFL010000084.1 GCA_013152945.1 Deltaproteobacteria bacterium
AATTTCCGGTTCTGACAGGTTTTCGTCAAGAGCTTCTGCATCGGCAAAAGACTCGGGGCCGGTCTCCCGGCCCTGGGAGTCGTAATTTCCCTGGTACACCACGATGCTGCGCGGAGCGAGTCGATCCGTGAATTCACCTGAACCTGCCTGGTCTTTATGCACTTGTTTCTTGGCAATGTCCGAGTAGGATGAAGCGCTCACCGACGCCCTTTCGAGTACAGATGATATTCCATGAGTGAACTTGAGCTTGATGTCTTTTTGTTCATATGAATCATTGAATACGAATACCGATATCTTACCATCCGGCGTTAAGGCTGCAGCACTGAACAAGCGCTGGGCTTGAGGTATCTGCCAGGTCTCTGTCTCGGAACTGGAATCTATGCCGCCGAGGATCGTTGTTTTCACCATGTCACAGTTGTGCGGCAATCTGCTTGCCACCAACTTGAACGGGTAGTAATTGACTGCAACCGGATGCACGGTATTCTTTGGGTCTGTCTCCCAATCGAAACCCGGGTACGAGATCATGCTCCACTCGTAATGGGTGTTGTAAGACCATTTCGCCACAGCCTTGACACCGTCCATTTCGAGTGCGCGCATGGCCCCCTCGAGTATGTAGAGCGATTCCGTAAAGCTGGGCGGGTTGTTCTTGTATGGCTTGGAACCGAGTTCACTTATGAACAAGGGCTCGATTTTTCCATCCATGTCATATTGTCTTATCTCTTGGAGTGACTTGGTCACCAAGTGATCCAGGAGTCTGGCCTGCAATGCGCCCTGGTTCTGGTCGTGCGGATTGTTGACGTCGTAATCCAGCACACTCCAGTAGTCGTGTATTGCGATTACATCCATATAAGGATCACCGTCCGGCCAATTGGTGATTTCACCGGGTATATTGTCAGGCTCTTCCAGGTATTGGAGAACGCCTCGTCCTATCATGTCTTCCCATGTGTTCATGGGGTGACCTGCCTGTGGAGAATCACGGAAGAACGGGAACGACTCGAATCCTATTGACAGCACCTTGTCATGGACGTGTGTTCCTTGTAATTCGTCGTATTTTTTCAGGTGAGCGTCCACGCGCTCGTACAAAAGATTCATAGTGCCCGGAAAATCGAAAAAGATGAAATCCTGGCCTTTATGACCTCCACCTGGTTCGTTCCATACAGCCCAGTACCTCACGCAATCATAACCTTTGCCGGAATTGGCCTTTGTCTTGAGATAATACACCAGGGCGGCCAGGTTTTCTCCGAATTCCTCGGCATCCGCCCTGAAGCGCTGGTACGGGATGGGGTACGAAGCTGGATTGCTATAGTACTCGGGGTGCAGCCAAGGTTTTTTCGAGGTTTCCCAGTTGTTGATTTCAAGCTGGATGCCGGATTGTTCACTCATGTCGAGCAAGCTTTTCAAGCCATAGTGGAGTCCACCCCTGTTCCAGGCGAAACCCTTGAAATCGGCGGAGAGGAACTTGGAAGGCGGGGTCCAGGGGTCGGAGTCATCGTTGTTTGCATTTTCCCATTCATAGTACTGGAGCACTACTCTGAGCCATGTGGCGCCTGTTTCCTTCAGGTACTGGTAGAATTGTTGTCTCTGCTGCCCGTTTTCAGGCACGAACATGATGTGGAAGTTGAGTCCAAGGCCCAGGATTCCCGGGTTTATTACTTCTTCTGGGTTTATGTTGATCAGGGCGGGTGTTCCCGGGTCTTGGCTGAAGATGGCTGTGGCCGCCTTGTCGTTGTTCATGAATACCATACGTTTCGGGGAGCCGTTTCCGTCCCCCTGCCATTCTTTGAAGCTCCAGCCCTGCCCCGGGGTGGGTGTCAGGGTTACCATGGTCCAGTTGGCAAAGTCCCTGCAGTTGGTCCCACAATCCGTTCCTGCAGGTGAGAAGTCAACAGTACCGGCACCCACTATATTGACTTGGAGCCGGGCGGTCGCTTCTGCATCCATGCTTGCAAGAAGGAGTGATGCGATAGGAACTAAAAACAGAGAAAAGGAAAATAATATCGGTCGTTCTTTTGACAGGCAGGTTGTACATGTCTTTGAAGTCTCTTTCATGTAAACCTCCAGGTATGTCTGAAAAGCCGGCATGGAAATGCTTTTTCCGGGGTTTTTGATATTTGCTCCTGGTCCATGCATTTGATCATGACACAGGCCTGGACCTTGTCAAATAGATAAACAAAAAATTCTGTTTATTTGATGCTGTTCGTTGAAAACCAATAAGAATCATTATCAAGGAGGCAACCATGAAGAAATCGGCCGCTCTTGCCACAGCAGGGGTCTCTTCACCATGAATTTCAAACGCAATATACCGAAACCGGCAAGGGGAGTGCCTGGAAAGATGCGCCGGCCAAGGTGTAGCAGGTGTAGCCCGGCTTTTTGAGGAGGCGGAACATAGGCAGGTATAGGCAAGTGCTTCAAAGGCGAAGCCGGAAACGGACATTATTATTGAGAACTACTCTAGGTGTTGCCCGAAGCCTCGGCCTCCGCTGAATTGTTTCGAAACGAGGGACTACCTGTTATTTTCCTGCCTTGGGACTTCCCCACACAACCAGGTTTGCAATGGTGACCGCGTCCGGAAAAACCTGGATCGGTATGGCTCCAAGAGATGTCAGGGTTCCTCCAATGACTGCGGCAGCCCCAACCAGGTTAGTGCCCACCGAGGTATTCAACGTTGCATACGTGCCGTCGTCATTGGTTCCGATTTTGTCCCTGCTGCCGATTCTGACCGGAATAGGAGCAAGATCGTCCTCGTTACCATTGAAGTAGATCAGGCTTTCAGGGGCGTTGACAAGAGATACCATGGCATTTTTTATTTCTGCATAGTCTTCCAACTGGAGTTTCTTTTTCACTTTCCCATTGACTTCTATTGTTCTGGCGCAACTGGGCCTCTCGTGAACGTATCCGGTTACCTCCGAACAGTCCCTGATGGTTCCCGCCACTACACCAAAGCCCGGGTCGATCTTACACTGGCAGGCAATAGCCGATATTATGTCCCAGGTTGAATTGGATATAACGAATACATTGTCATAGAAGACATGGTCCTCGACCAAGTGCGCGGGTATCTGCATATTGTATTTATATGTATCCCGCACGCCCTGTCCCCATACCTTGGCAACGAGCATGCTGTTCGTGGGCAATTGGTTGGGGATCTTGTAGTAACCTTCTTCGTCGGCAAGCGTTTTGCCGAGTTCTCTTCCCAGGCTGCCGTCACTGTTCATGAGATAGACCGCTACATTGAGGTTCCTCGTATCGAATCCAAGACCAAATGCATCCACGCACCCTTCCAGGTATGCCTTGTCAGGGCCCTGGCTCAAGGATGCCGAGCCGGACTCGAGGCAGGTCAGGTCTACATTCGAATCATCTGCGGGAGAAGAGGGATCATCCCTGGTTCTTGCCTCTTCCCTGGACCTGGAGATGCATACGCCGTTGCTTGGATCGTCCACGAAATAGGCGCAGACCTGTGAAGGACAACACGGATAGTCCACCCCGCAGCTTTGGTGGCATTCCGCCTGTTCCCCATCGGTTTCAGCATCCGGCGGTCCACCGAAACAATCGCCGTTCGGACATAATGTGCCCGAACCATAGCACCCGGTCAAGACCGACAATACGATGAAAAATAATAAGGACAAAAGCTTTGCGTGCTCTCTTTTTCGCATGTTCAACACCTCTTGGTACCTGTTAGAAGTGCCATGTAACCCTGAACTGGATTGTTTGGGCCGGGTCCGGACCGTTGATGTACCTCCTGCCCGGTCCCCGTCTTTCCATGCCGTCGAACGGGAACAGGACACCGTATTCGAGGTCCACGTCATAACCCTCGTCTGCATGGTAGAAGAGACTTACGTCCATCTCCAGCCCGAGACTGTTGCTGGCATTGGGCAGGGGTTTTTCTCCATAACCAGCGCTGGGCGTGGAATGAGCCTTTTCAGCCATCGAGTATATCCATGCCGCCTTTGCACCGAGCCCGGGAACGAGTTCGTACTGTACCCTGGGCTTGAAATAGATGGCATCGGTTACAGTGCCGATTATTTCCCTCCATAGAATCAAGTCGACATGGTAGTCCGGGTCGAATCTGAAGTTGTTGATCTCCCTCTTGCCGTCGTGATCGTCATCATCTTTTTGGGAATCATAGAATGGATAGACGCCGAAACCCGAATGCATGTCACCCGAGGCGTAACCGACCTGGAAACCCACTTTCAAGCTTTGGTCGAACATACCGGCTTCCAGGTCCCCTACAAAGCCTATTTGGTTTATTTCCACGGGTTTGGGGTTGGATATCATGCCTGTATTCGGTTCGTAGCTGCCGATGTCGCCGTGAAGCCAGACACCTTCGACTTCCAGCTTGATCTTGTCGATGAATGCCAGCCTTCCCACGTCCAGCCTGGCCCAGATGTCATGTACCCACAACTCCGCATTCCTGGGATCTATTACAGAAGGATCCTTTTCCACCTTGCTCCAGGTGCTGTCTCTCACCTCATTGTCATAGCTCCATGACTCGATCGCCAGTACCTGTTTCCTGAACACGTTGTACATTCCTCCGTTTAGAGCCCAGCCTCTTTTTTCCAAGTCTTTCTTGATGTCCTCATCACTCTGCTTCCTGACCACCGCCAGGATGTACTGGTTGGCGTCATCCAACTGGTCGAGATCAAAAGGTTGACCCTGTGGGGTCTCGTGTCTTGCGCTCGTAGGTCCTTCGTTGACCCAGTCCATTGCCGGCACCACGTACAGGTCCCATGCAGGGTAACCGGTGATGAACATGACCCGGTCAACCGAGTCCCCGTAATCGTCATCGTACTTGTTACCGGCATTGGCAAGTAATCCCATTCCCCATTGTGAGCCCATTCGACCTACCCTGAAAACACCGAGTGGTGTCTTTATCTCACCCCAGATTCGTTTTACCTGAATGCTGTCTTTGAGCGAATTGACACCGCTTGCAGGTGGGACCTGGGTTTGCGAGAAGGCCCCGAGACCGGCATCCCCGGGAAACGGATAACTGTCCGGAGTAGAGCCGAGCACCAGGTTGTCCAGCATGTCAATCGTGGCGAAGATGCGGACGTTTTTATGAATATTCACGGTCGGATCTATTCTAAAGCGCATGTTTGCGCCTGCAATGGTGTTGGCTCCCCTCCTTGTTGCATCATTGTACTCGGTAAGCGGCTCGGGAAATCCGTGATTCGAATTGTGGTCTGACTGGTTCAAGTCGAAATTATCAAAGAGATCCGCCCTGAACCTGTAGTACCCGTGTAATTCCACGAGAGGCAGGTCTTCTTCAAAAGACACGTCATCGTCGTCTGCCCGGACCGCGAAAGATACGAAGCTTAAGCAGAAGCAAATCATTCCAATAGAGAGAAGATTCCTCATTACCTCCTCCAGCCTTTGTTGGTGAATCGGAGTTTAACCCCTGTAACCCGGCCGGTCAAGAATTTCACCAGCGCCCCCACCCAAGTTGATTTTTCATGTTTCGCTTTTTAAGGACAAAATTAGGCATGGCATGCAAGTAATAACCTGCAAAGGGGCTTATATTGTTAATTTGGATGACAGGTTTAACCCACCTTGGATGGCAAACAACACAT
>JAADFL010000085.1 GCA_013152945.1 Deltaproteobacteria bacterium
TTTGTTTTGCTCTTTCTCGATTCTTCTGCTCGCTTTTCTCGACGGGTGCGGGAGCACCACCAAGAACGCTGCGCCGGATTGTGTCACTGACACGGATTGTCCCCAGGGATTCGAGTGCTTGAAGGGAAATTGCCATGAAAAAGGAGACACCGACACCGACACGGATACCGACACTGACACTGACACCGACACCGACACTGATACTGATACCGACACGGACACCGACACAGACACCGACACCGACACCGACATGGATACCGACACTGACACGGATACCGACACAGACGTTGACACCGATACCGACACGGACACGGACACAGACACAGGCATAGATAAGGACAAGGATGGTTATTCCGTGAACAAGGGTGATTGTGATGATAATGACCCTGACGTAAACCCTGGAGAGAAAGAGATTCCGTACAATGGCAAAGACGATGATTGCAACCAGGGAACAAGAGATGACGACCTGGACCAGGATGGGTATGGTAAGGAATTCGATTGTAACGACCAGGACCAGGATATCAATCCTGCGGCTGCGGAAATTTGTGGCGATGGAATTGATCAGGATTGTGTGAACGGTGACCTCGAGTGCTCGGATGCGGACAAGGACGACGACGGCTATTCAACCAACCAGGGAGACTGCAACGATGATGATCCGGATGTGAACCCAGGGGAAAAAGAGATTCCATACAATGATAAAGACGACGACTGCAATCCAAATACCAGGGACAATGACCTTGACATGGATGGGTATCCCAAGCCGGAAGATTGTAATGATGGCGACGATTCAATCAACCCGGGCGCAACAGAGATATGTGGTGACGGCATCGACCAGGACTGTAAAGATGGAGATCTGCCGTGCTCAAACATCGATCGGGACGGTGACGGCTATTCAACCAACGAGGGAGACTGCAACGACAATGACCCGGATGTAAATCCCGGGGAAAAAGAAATTCCGTACAATGGCAAAGATGACGATTGCAATCCTGATACAAGGGACAACGATCTTGATAAAGACAACTATCCCTGGCCCCAGGACTGTAACGATAATGATGATTCGGTGCATCCCGGCGCTGTCGAAATATGCGGTGACGGCATAGACCAGGACTGTGACAAAAAGGATCTTCCCTGCTCATGCGACGATCACAACGTGTGCACCGATGACAGCCTCGATCCCAATACCCAGGATTGCATTCATTTGCCGAACAACAAGCCTTGTGACGATGACGACCCCTGCACAATAGGTGATTTTTGCGCCAATAAAAAGTGTCACAGCGGCACTATTATAAGGAACTGCGACGACCAGAAGCCATGCACGGAAAACTACTGTGATGCGACGGCCGAGGGCTCGGATCCTGAAACAGGTTGTGTTACCAAGAATAAAAAACCCGGGACGACGTGTGACGATGGGGATCCATGCACTGTCACGTCCTATTGCAATGATTCGGGAATTTGCAAGGGAGGAGCAATCCGGGTATGCAACGACAACCTGGACTGCACGAACGACTATTGCGATGCATCCGCCCAGGGCGCGGATCCGGATACGGGGTGCGTATTCGAAGCGGATGACGGTAAGTGCCTTGATGACTACGACTGCACGCAGGATTTGTGTGATCCGGATAATTCACCAGACGCTTCCGGCTGCGTCCACAATCCGATAGACCAGAAATGCAATGATGATATTGCATGCAGCATCGATCGTTGCATCGGCCCCGGTGGTGAGCCCGGTTCAGGTTGCAAGTATGATTATTCCGGTTGTGTCTGCCCGATCGGGCTGGATTGCAAAGACACGGGCGAAGCATGTCCATTCGATCTTGAATGCCGGGAACAGGATTTCGACGGGACCAGGATTTCTTTCTGCACAAAGGATTGCACACCCGGCGAATTGAACACCTGCAAGACCGGTGGATCGAGCAGAAATTTCATTTGCAATGGGGCCTACAATATTTGTACGTGTAAGCCGGGCTGCCCGCAAAACTGCAAAGAAAACAATGACCCCATTTGCCCTCTTACAGGTTTTGTTTCCTGTAACCCGCCCGAGGGAACCTGCACGATGAATTCAGATGGAGGTACTGATTTCTCATGCGAGTCGAACAAAGAATGCCCCCCGACCTACTGGTGTGATGTAGATTCCAGGTGCGAGTGTAGTACGTGCCTGACATGCAATCCGGAAGAGGGATGCGGTGTTTTCAATTGGAACTGCGCTTTGAGAGACCCGTTCGGTTTCCAGTGCTCCAAATCTTGCATCAACAATAAAGACTGCAAGGAAGCGCCGTTCGGCGCCGATGCCTGGTGCAGAAACCCGGGAAGCAACGGGGGCCAGTGTTTCTGTGATCCGGGAGACAGGTGTATTCAGTGCGATGCCGTGCCGGGCGCATGCGAGGAATTCGGTTTGACCTGTGGGCAATTCAAGTTCCAGGGTCAACGCGGCAACCCGGCATATACACTTAATATCTGCACTGCGCCGTGCACTTCCAGTGATCAATGCCCGGCCTCGTACGAGTGCATTCCGGACGATCGAGGCAATTTCTATTGTATCCATCCCGGATGCGCACTGCTCCAGCCCTAGCTGCCTAAGAATGGGCGATAGGTAATGGATTTTATATCCCTTATTTTATTATCATGATACCAGCTTTGTGAACGGATCGAAATACATGGATTGACTTCAAGGGCCAAGGTCCATATTATCTCGACAAGAATAAGGTAGCATGGTTTGGCCGGTCAAAAAACATGATCGCCATAAGGGAGGAACAATATGAGAAAGATGGGCATTACAAGCTGGATTTTGATCGTGCCGGTAGTAGCGGCCTCCAGTTTGTTTTTCGGATGCAGGAAGAGCGGTGAATATCAACCTCCGGGGTATTCACCTCCTCCACCTCCACTCCCGGCAACCCAGGCCCCGGTCGATCAAAAAGGGCCGGCTCCATTGAAGAGAGTGGATCTTGATAATATACCGCCCAAGCTCACCGATCCCAAAGATGCCGCGGATCCTTCAACCGATCTGAAGTCAGTGATTGCAGGCATTGAGGACAACGAAGTGGTCATGCGGTTCGAAACCTATGGCCCACCGTTCACAGATAACAATACATGGTACCTCGCATGGCTGAAAACTTCCGGTAGTCCCTTGATCTACAAGGTACAGGTGAGTCAATCGGGTCATTACATTCTCGGCGGGTTGTTCAAGGAAGGAAAGCAAGTCGTCGAAGATGTGGTCATATCCAACGATGTGGAGGCCAAGGGTAATGTCGTGGAAGCAAGGTTCCCCTGGTCGAAGCTGCCCAAGGAGCTCCAGATGAGGGACCTCATTATTAGTGAGCCTACGATAATTTCCGCCAAGAAAGAGGGCGCCAAGGCCGACGTAATCGACATTATCGACGGATCCGACGAGGTCCGGCTGTAGATAGGACCCTGGAAGTAATCCTGCTCTATATCGTTCCCTTTATACTGGGACTGACCTGCCTGTTAGGGTGGCGATTTCACAGGACAAAGGTCGTGTACAGTCAATTGGTGTTGGCTGCAACTTTTTTTTTGATCAAGTACAGCAACAACCATTGCCTTTTACATGCCGTCGGATTGGTGCTGCCCCCGACTCTCGCCGTTCTTTTTCTTGTCAAGGAGGTGGGGCTGATAAGCACGAAATCTCTCTTGCGGTTGGCCGTGCTTGCCGGAATTGCAGCGGTTATCATACTGTTATGCCTGTATGAACCGAGATTAATCATTTTGTCGGCGACTCCATTGATTGAAAAGACGATACATGATGTTCACATCGTCCTTACCTGGGGCATACTATCGTGGCTCGTTGCCATCGTATTGATTTTGTTTGTGCCTTCCGGGGAAGCGACATCATTGAAGCTTTCTTTTCTTGGAGCGATCATTCTTACGGGGTTGCAACCTACCCTTAAGGATTGGTTCGTTGCAGCTCATTATTCGAACTTGGCTGACTCGGTTGCCGTCGGCGGTTCATCAATATTCATGATCGTCGGTCTGGTTCAACTTTCCTATTCCATGGCTTACAAGGATCCGCTCACAGGTCTGCCTGCGAGAAGAGCCTTGGACGAGGCCATGGAAAGGCTTTCAAGCAACTATGTAATGGCTATGCTCGATGTTGATCACTTCAAGCGTTTCAATGACCGCTTCGGCCACGAGGTCGGCGACCAGGTCCTCAAGATGGTTGCATCCAGGATGGCCCGGGTCGGCAAGGGAAAGGCATACAGGTATGGGGGAGAGGAATTCACTCTGGTATTCCAGGGATGCAATATGGATACGGCCCGGGAATACCTCGAGCGTTTGAGAATAGACATCCAGGAGAGCAAGCTTACTATAAGGAGCAAAAAAAGGCCGAAAAAAAAGCCGGACAAGCCGACAAGACAGAAAGGGAATGCCAAACAGGTTTCCGTGACCGTCAGTATAGGGTTTGCAGATTTCAAAGGCCGAAGGAAGATGCCCGAGATGGTGCTGAAGGCTGCGGACAAGGCGCTGTACCAGGCCAAGAAAAAAGGAAGGAACAAGGTGGTGCCGGCCAAGTAGGATCTGAATACATGGTATTGCGCAAATATTGCATGATGCGTGAGTTCAATTATTGGAGCCAGCAAGCGGACTTGAACCGCTGACCTACTGATTACGAATCAGTTGCTCTACCAACTGAGCTATGCTGGCCCGCTGAAACCTGTATTACCAAGGATCTTCATCAGCATAACATGATATTACGCTGCATTATTTGAAGATGAACTATTAGTCTATCATCGGCGCAAGATCAAGAACTGATTCACGTGGATGCAGATCATCGAACTATAAATTGCACGGGCAGCGAGGTCGAATACGGTTCAGGCTTTCTTTTTCAAGGACAACAATGTAATAGTATTCATGAAGTAGGGCCTTTCCGATACTTTTTCAAAGCCGAATTCCGGGAATATTTCATCCCAGTCCCTGTTGACATAGTCCCAGGCATAGGGGCATTCAAGGGTTCTGAAGATGAGTTTGACGGCAAAGTTCTTGTTTACGAGCTCCTTCGAGAAATCAAGGATATGAAAAAGTCCGGACGGTTTCAGGTTGTTGTGCACGTTTTTCAGAACCTCAAGCCTGTTGGGATGCGGCAGGCCGTGGATTACAAAAGAAATGAAGGCCTTGTCCGCAGGCGGATCTATTTTGAACGGTTGGTCGATTCTTTTTTCGAGCAGTTCGATTTCCCTGGTTTGTCCGCATCTTGCATGGAATCGGTCGGTCATGTCCTTGCCGATCTCGAATGCAGTGATCTTGCCCCGGCCCTCCAGGTATTCAGCCATGAGCTTGGTGTTTCGTCCCGTGCCTGCGCCGAGATCCAGGATATGGTGTCCGGGTTCTATATCGAGGTTTCGTACTGCACTTCGTATGAAAGCGTCATAACGCCCGAAACTCATGAGGTCCATCCACAGGTCGTAGTGTCTCGCCACGAAACCGGAAACTTCAACTTGTGAGCCGGGATACAATTTTGCCATTTAAATTCCTCCTGGTGCAGATCGTCTTGACAAGAAACCATATCAAACTGCACGTTCAAGTGAACATGATCCCATTTTTTCCACGAGTCAAGAATCAAAATTTCTTAAGATGTTGATGCATTTTTTATGTGTACTTGCTTGCTGTAATAGGGTATGTATTGATTCGTGTTTTGAAGATACGGGACATGTACCCGAAGTAGTGCCGGTATGCTGGAGCAGGGAGGTGTTGAATGTTGTTTTCCAGCGGCTCGAAAGAAATAAAAACAGGGAGAGCAGGTATGCTTTACCGGCTTGCACCGATATTCCTCTTCGTCTCGAGTTCATGTTTGGTTTCCTGTTCCACTGAATCAAACCCCGGGGCCAACGATGCAGATGCTCCGGAAAATGACGCACAGCAGGATGGTGGTGAAATACCGGAGCAACCCTTTTATTCCACGGCAGTGATGTTCGACCCGTCAAGGTCGGGCCATCTTTTCGATGCACCCTTTCCGAACAACGATCGCCTGAAGGACGGCAGGGCAGATTTTTCCGGCTATCCCAACACGGATCCGCCCAGCTCGGTCCTCAAGAATTATCTGAAACTCGCAAACAGCGTTCTGGACGGTTTCGGCTGCAACAGTCCGGTCTATTTCAGGTTCACAAACGACATCGATGAGTCCTCCTTGCCTGCCGGCGAGGAAGAGAGTTTGTCGCCCGGTTCATCCGTATTCATGGTCGATGTCGATCGGGACAGCCCGGAATACGGAAACAGGATCCCTGTTTCTCTGGAGTACAACCAGGAGAAACTTACATTCAGGCCGGCCTTCACTTTGGCCGTAAAACCCATGTGGGGCTTTCCTTTGCGGCCGTCCACGACATATGCGGTAGTGATAACCACTTCTGTAAGGGACAAGGATGGGAATGCCGTGGGACCTGACCGGCCGTTTTGGGAAATGATGAACGGTATATCCAAGGATGACAAGCAGCTCTCGCCTTTCAGGGAGGCATTGGCACCCTTGCTGAAATGGGCTGATTCAGAGGGCATTGACGTTTCATCGTTTGCAGGCGCATCGGTATTTACCACCCAGGATCCAGTACGGGAACTCAAGGTTATACGGGACTATGTATATAATAACTTGCCTGGACCTGAACTGATTGATGTTGCTTTCGACTCGGAAAGAACAGACTTTTACATATACAAGGGGCACTGGAACGGCACCAACTTCCAACATGGAGATCCGCCATATTCGAGTTCGGGTGGGGAATTCGAGTTCGATGATAAGGGCCTTCCGATTCCATACAAGAACGAGGAGCTACGGTTTTCATTCATAGTGCCGAAAGGCCCCCAGCCTGCATCCGGTTGGCCTGTACTCATATACAGTCATGGCACGGGAGGTTCCTATACGAGTGTATATTCGTCCAGCGGTAATGCGCCTGCCTCGCTGCTGGCCCAAAGGGGAATCGCATCTTTCGGCATCGATCAGCCATTGCATGGTCCGAGGGCTCCCGAAGGAACCAACGTTGACATGTGGACATTCAACTTCATCAATCCGGAATCAGGCAGGACCGTGTTCAGGCAGTCCGCCATAGACTCCATCGAGGCCTTGAGATTCGTGCGCGAAACCCTGGCAGTCCCATCCGTAATATCGGCAACAGGTAAGGAGATCCGGCCCGATCCTGATACCGTGCTGTACGCAGGTCATTCACAGGGAGGAATGGCGGGGGCATTGGTTGCAGCAGTTGAACCTGGTTTCAAGGGGTTCGTGCTCTCCGGGGCGGCCGGGGGATTGGCGATAACCATATTGGAACGAAAGGATCCGGTCGACCTGGAGGCTGCCGTCCGCCTTGTCCTGGGACTGCCCGATGAAGAAAAGCTGACTACGTTCCACCCTGTATTGGCCTTGATTCAAACCCTGGTGGATGTTACGGACATGATAAACTACGCACCTTTCTGGCACGATATTTCAGGCCCTGAAAGGCCGAGAAACCTTCTCATGACCGAAGGTCTCCTGGATGACCAGAGCCCTCCCCGTGCGGCAGAGGCTTTGATCGTGGCAGGCAGGCTCCCTATTCTCGAACCAGTAGGCAGGACCATCAAGGGCTTGGATGTGCTGGGCATAGCTCCGATCGCGCGGCCTGCATCAGGAAATGTCGAGAACGCAACAGGGCTGTCGGCTACAGAGGCGGCTTCCCAGTATCCGAACGGAAACCACTGGACCATTTTCGATGATCCGGCCGCCGGCAGGCTATATGCCGATTTCCTTTTGTCCCTGGTCCATGAAGACATTGGAGTGTTGAAGTGAAAAGAGAGACAACAGGCATGTTGCCCGTGCTTTGCAATGCTGTTCCGTCGGACGTGGGCACGGCGCTTTTTCTGGGCGGCAGGGGCAGGTCATGGACCGAGGCTGTTGAGAGCCTGAAGAGGACGATAGGAGATCTTGATGCCGGTAATTCCCTTTCGGAACTCCTCGGCCCCTTAGGCGATTCAGGGCTGGACATGACGAGGCCCGCCTCGTTGGGACTTGTGGCCCAAGACGGTATTGCCGTGTTCGATGCGGGCACGGCGATTGGAATGATCGGTAAGATCCGTTCTCCGGTCAAATGGAGGACTGCCTTGGCAAAGGCTGCCGGGGGCAAGGTGCACAAGCTGAATATCACCTCGGCAAGGGAATCGGGTTGGGCAAGGTTAAGGAGTAAAAAGGGGACCGAAGAACCCCTGGAAATGTTCTTTGCAAGGACCCCGCCGTTTCTCTATTGCCTTTTCGGCGCAGGAGACAGGAAGGAGGTGAAAGCCTTGCTTTCTTCGTGGTGTGCCAGAGGAGAGTCAGAGGTCCTGTCCGATTTACGGGCAATGAAAGAGGTTGCGGCGAACCTGGGAGACGATCTTGACGCGTTGCTTTGGCTGAATACATCGAATCTGTGGAGTTCTTCGGATGATTCGACATTGAATGGAGCCATTGCTTCCATAATCAGGCCCCTGGGACTGGGAGTGGGCATTACTACAGAGGGAGACGACTTATTGATAAAGGTGTTCCTGTCAGCCAGGGGCTCACTCATGAACGAGTTGTCAAGGTATGTATCCAGGTCACGCACGGCAAGGATATCGTGCACAAGTTTGTCAAAGGCGACCAAGGCGTGGCTCCTGGTGCTGCTGGACCTGGGCCTGGTTTTCAGGCTGGCGCCTTCACTTGCCGGTGAACTCGCAAAGTTGATTTCAGAAATCAAGGAACGTTTCAAGATCGGAATTTCTTCAGGCACATCCATTGCCCTGGGCATAACGTCCATCCATTTCCAGGAAAAGGGAGACCCGGATACATTGTCAGGGTACAACGGATTCCTGATAGTACAGGTATTGGGCGATGCCATGGCAGCAAAGGCGGCCGGCAAGGGCCTGGATGCCCTCGGAACTATTTGGGGCGCCTCAAAGAGATTTATGAAAATGGGCGTTGATCAAGGCAAGGGCGCGGTAATGACTATCGGCGGGGTGGAAGTGACGACGACGTGGCACAAAGGCTGTTTGATCCTGGCCACGGACAGGCAATCCCTGGATAGAGGAGTTTCTGTCCTTGATTCGTCGCAAACCGGGCCGTTGCCCGTGGGAATGCTGGCCGGGTTCGGGGTCAAGGCCGGAGAATTGATGGCACAGATGGAACAGGAACAGGAGAAGCAAGAGTCGAGAGAGCAATTACAGGGAGAAACACCAGGTGGAAGCAGGGAGACATTCGAATGGCTGGGTGACATGGATGCCAGGCTGTACAATTCCGGCCGTGGTTTTCTCCTGGAGGTCACAAAGAGGCGTTGAATCCCTGTAACGGTGACAGCGGATTCGGCTTGCACGCTTTGGAACGGCCTCGTTTGTCACGTGGACAAAGCTTGCGATGGATCGTGGCTGCGGTTATGGCCTTGCTTTGCGTTGTTCCAGGCAATGCCCAGGCTGTTCCAAGAAACCTGAAATGGTGGACGCTCAGGACGGAACACTTCGAGATCAATTATCATGAGGGCGTCTATTCCCTTGCCGTAAGGGCCGCCGGCATATTGGAGAAGGCATATGCAAGGCTTTCATCCTGGTTCGACTGGAAGATAGCCCGCAGGGTACAAGTTGTGCTGTCGGATGAGACGGATTCTTCCAACGGTTCGGCCCGAGTCGTGCCGTACAACCTTATAACGGTATTTCTCGCTCCCCCTGCATCCGATTCGACACTCAACGATGCATCGAATTGGTTCAAGGTGCTTCTCGTGCACGAGTTGACCCACATCTTCCACATGGACCAGGCCCGGGGAGCGCCATGGTTGCTCAATAAAATATTGGGAAAGGTTGTAACTCCGAATGCCGCCGAGCCGGTATGGCTGGTGGAGGGCACGGCAGTGCTTTCCGAGTCGGCCCTCACGGACGGCGGCCGGCTGAGGAATTCCATTTACCACATGATGCTCCGGTCTTCTGCATTGGCCGGCGACCTGCCGAAACCGGATACCTTGTCGGGTACAGGCACCAGATGGCCCGGGTACACCTCTGCATATCTTTTCGGGTCCGGCCTTATGCTGGACCTCGCTTTTTGGTACGGCATGGGAGCCGTATCCGAGATGGCGGCCAGGTACTCGTCCAAACTCATTCCATTTTCATTGAACATCACCTTGAGGGAATCCATCGGCATTTCATGGCTGGACTTGTATGAAAACTGGAAAAGACGGGTTATCGATGAATCGAGGGCTGCCGAACAAGAGGTGACGAGGCTTGGCGCAAGGCAGGGCAGGCGAATAACCCATAGGGGTTTTCATGTCCAGTGGCCCAGGTTCGATGTGACCGGAAAATCGCTGTTGTTCACTGCCAGGGGAATCGACGACGATTCCTTGCTTATAACAAGACGCGGGGACGGAACAGAGAAGATCCTGTTGAGGTTGAAGGGCAGGGCGGGCGCTGATTTCACTCCGGACGGCAGGGGAATCGTTTTTTGCCAGAGAGGAATAATCAGGAATGATTTCAACTACAACGATTTATACTACCTGGATTTGAAAACAGGGTTGCAAAGAAGACTGACCAATGGATTAAGGGTGGAGAGGCCGGATGTCTCTCCAAACGGTAAAAAAATAGCAGTCAGCCTGGTAAAGGCGGGTAGAAGGGACGTGGCTGTACTGGATCTCGAAACAGGTGCATTGCAGGTTTTGACCGGGCGCATGGACGTCCAGTCTTGTGATGCTCCGCGATGGTCTCCCGACGGCAGGAAAATCGTGTTCAGCACGTGGAGAAAGGACGGTGCGAGGAATATCACCTTGATGGACGTCTCCTCCGGGAAGAGTGAGTTTCTTACCGCCCAAAGGAGTCAGGATATTGATCCCTGTTTCACGCCGGATGGTAAGGCAATAATTTTTTCTTCAGACCGATCCGGGATATACCAACTCTATCAGTACGACATCGCCACGGGCGGGCTTCATGGAATTACCAGGTTGATAGGCGGAGCATTTGCCCCCGAACCTTCACCGGATGGAAAGAATCTCGTGTACGTCGGTTACACTGATGACGGTTACGACCTGTTCGAAATTCCATTAAACGGTGATTTATACGAGGTTGAACCCGAACCGTCCGACAGGCCGATCCTTTCGGATGCCGGGAAAGAAGACGTTGTAATATCCGGGCCGGAGTCTTATTCACCGTGGCACACCATGGCTCCAAGGGCATGGGTTCCCGTTATCGTGGCGGATTCGAAAAGGCAGGAGTTGGGAATGTTTCTTTCGGGAAGGGACGCCCTGGGCCGGCTGTTTTGGGCCGCTGACTTGAATTACACATTCGGAGGTACGGGTTGGATGGGCCAGGCTACTTACGTGTACTCGCGCTTGTACCCGACATTTTCCCTGAACGCCTGGTACAGCCATTCAAATCATGCAATGGGTTATCTTTTGCGGGATGGAAGTTACAGGCCTTACGAACAGCATAATTTCGGTGGTTCACTGTACATGTCGTTGCCGGTTATAAACTATTGGAGTTATCACAGATTGTTACTGGGTTTTAAAGTGAACGCATGGATCAGGAAGGCTGAAAGGCAGACTGATTTCGACCCGGCGGAACTGCAACCGGTATATCCGAAAGACCGGATTTCCTCGGGGATCATCTTTGGATATTATTATTCCAATTCAAGGTCCTATGTCCTTACACCCGGCCCTGCCAGGGGGCGTAGAATCTCGGCAAGGTTGTCATTGCACTTGCCAGAACTCGGCTCGGATTTCAGGAATGCTGCCGCGGACTTGAGGTACACCGAGTATTTGCCGCTTTCATGGCGCGACCACGTGCTTGCCTTGAATCTTGCCCTGGGGATGGGTATAGGTGACTTCGGCCACACTCCTTATTACAGCCTTGGCGGAATGCCTGACCAGGATCTGTTTCAGGCTCTCCTGATAGGGGAACGTTTGCCGTCAGCCGTATTGAGGGGATTTGAACCCGGCGCCCTGTCTTCGAACAGGTTTATTCTCTTGAATCTGGAGCACCGGTTCCCGCTTTCATTCGTTGAGCGCGGGCTGTCCACCCTACCTTTCTATCTGGGCAAGGTTTACGGCGCGGTCTTTTTGGATGCTGCAGAGGCCGGGCGGGGCGGTTTCGAACCGGAGGACTTGAAGTTCGGTACAGGCCTTGAAATAAGAGCTGATACGACTCTTGCGTATTATTTGCCTTTTACGTTCAGACTTGGTTTCTCACACGGCTGGGGATATTATGGAGAAAACAGGTTTTACTTCGGTATTGGAACACCGTATTGATACGTTTATCCAAAAACTGAAAATACTCGACCTTCCATGTTGACCGGCCGGTGTGATAGAGTCATGGTCGAAATATTGGATTGATAAGAAGGCAGGGAAAGATCAGTCTTGAAAGAAAGAGATGATAATAATCCTGTTCACCAAAAAGACCTGATATCCCAGCTCCTCCAGGTAAGGCCCGGAGAGTACAAGCTGGTTGCGATGATGTTCCTTGCACTCTTATTCGGCGTGGCCTCCCTGGTAGTGGGCAGGGCTGTAAGGGATGCCCTTTTCCTGGCCAGGCACGGCAGTGAGGATTTGCCCCAGGTATACATGCTCCAGGCGGTTGTTGTGGGGCTTGCATCGTACCTTTATTCAAGGATAGTGGACAGAAAGAGGCGGGACAGGGTCATTACCTGGGTCAGTCTCTTTCTTGCAGCCACACTGATCGGCCTGCGTCTCCTGGTGGGAAGCTGCAATAAAGAGGTTGTTTTCTTTATCCTGTACCTGTGGATAGAGGTCGTGGGC
The DNA here is from genome assembly GCA_013152945.1 of Deltaproteobacteria bacterium. Classification (GTDB taxonomy): domain Bacteria; phylum Myxococcota_A; class JAADFL01; order JAADFL01; family JAADFL01; genus JAADFL01. The sequence continues at coordinate 12,705 of JAADFL010000085.1, forward strand.
GCACTGCTCCTTATCCAGTTCTGGACACTTGCCAACGACCTCTTCCATCCGCGCGAGGCAAAGAGATTATTCGGCATTATCGGCGCAGGAAGTGTTTTTGCAGGTGCGCTTGGAGGCTTTTCCGTAAAGTTCCTTGCCGTAATGGTCAATGATACTGCTGATCTGCTTTACTTGAGTGCGGGACTGATTATGCTGATGGTAGTGTGCATCAACGTGGTCGGGCTCGTGGCGAGAGAAAGGTTGATTGGAGCATATTTGCTGGCAAAGCCGGGACGCAGGAGATTCCGGCTCAAGGTGTCTGGACGCAAGGTCCTGTCCGATCCATATCTCATATTGATCTCTTCGGTGGTGGTATTGACCTTTGTTGCCACTACAATCATTGACTATGAGTTCAAAATTATTACAAGGAATCACTTCGAAGAGATGTACCCAAAGGACCGAGGAAAAGGTTATTCTCCTCCTCTCGAACAAGCTGAAAGGTTCGACGAGAACAAGGCCCTGAAGCCTGGCAGTGGAACAATAGGTCCGGAGGCTGAACAGGCTATGGCCATATTTTTCGGCCGGTTCTATGGCTGGGCTGGTATTGCAGCGTGTATATTTCAATTGTTATTGACTGCAAGATTTTTACGGTACCGGATTTTTTCATTGTTGTTCTTGCCGTTGACATTGTTGCCCGGACTATTCGGCTTGGTGTTGTACCCCGGTTTCATAGCTGCCATGGCAGGCAAGGCTGCTGATACCATGTTCAGGTATACATTGAATGATTCAGCATCACAGATCTTGTACCAGCCGGTACCCAAAGAAAGGGTGGGCAAGGCCAAGGCCTTTATAGAGGGCATTTTAAAGCCCGGTGCAATCGGACTGGCAGGGAGCATGATTATACTTTTTTCTCTGTACAGGTCACCTGCCCTGGCAGGAGTCATAGCCTTGGTCATGACAATTGCCTGGATGCTGCTGGTCCCGTTCATTACCAAGCGGTATCACGCTACAATGGTCGCCTCTTTGATTGAGAAGAAACTGGGGAAGGAAGGGATGTCTCTCCTGGCCGGTTCCAGAACGGCCAGGGAACTTGAAAGTCATCTCGAGTTGGGTGATGACGAACACGTGCTTCATGCGCTGGAACTGTTGGCAAGCCTGGAAGACATCAATCTTGCTCCGGCCGTGGCGGGCTTGCTTCCAAATCGTGGTCCCGGAGTTCAGATTGCGGCCCTGAAGTACCTTTCTCAAAAGGGAGGCCAGGCTCAGCTTGGAGCGATACTGCTGCTCTTCGATGCTGCAGATGACCAGGTGAGGGCTGAGGCGGTCAGGGCATATTGCGCTGTCGGCAAGGAAAAGGCCATAAGAACAGTCGTCTCGCTTTTAGAGGATGCATCGGGGCTTGTACGGTCGGCCGCGGTGGCCGGGCTGATACGATACGGGGGCCTGGATGGAATTTTGAAAGCTGCACGGGTGCTCAAAGAAATGTTGACATCCGATGATCGCCAGGACAGGTTTCTGGCCGCCCAGGTCTTGCAGTTCATAGGAGTCAAGACTTTCTACAGGGAAATTATGAGCCTGTTTTCGGATGATTGCCTGGATGTGCGCAGGGCGGCCATTGCGGCGGCGGGAACGGTCCAGAGTCCGGAATTACTACTCGCCCTTGTCTACAAGTTGGGAGACAGGAGCGTATCGAGCCAGGCGGCGGAAGCCCTTGTAAAATATGGCCCGTCGGCGGTGCCGCCGTTGGTGAGGGCTTTGGACCAGCTCAAGGAAGATCACGTTGTCAGGGTCAACGCAGCCTCGGTGCTCGGCGAACTGGCGATCCAGGAAGGCGTGGACTGTCTTGTGCGTCACCTGGATGACAAGCACGAAGCCGTCAGGGTGGCTGCAACCAGGGGCCTGGTTTCAGCGCGGAGAAAGGGCAGTGGATTGAGGGTTCCAGCAGGTCCCGCGCTGGAGCAAATAAGAAACGAGCTCAAGGAATACTATGTTTGGCTGGCTGCCGATAATGACTTGGTGAAACATGGGTTTCAGGTTCTTCACACCGGGTTGCTGGAAAAACGCCAAGCCATCATGAAAAGGGTATTTGGATTACTGGGCTTGATACTGGATGCGAGGGAGGTTGATGCCATCTATGAAAAACTCAATTCCAATGCACCCAGGCTTCGTTCCACCGCACTTGATGCAGTTGAATACATGTTGCAACATCTCAAAGACCTGAAAACCGCATTGATGCCGATAGTGGATCCGGAGAGTTCATTCGAAGATCTTGAACGAGGGAAATCGGTATTTGCAGAGCATATCCCGTCTCTTTCAGTAAAACAATGGATTGAAAAGCTGCTTGACGACCCGAGTGATTGGATTCGTGCCCTTGCACTGCATTGCGTCGGAGAGCACAAGCTCAAGTCATTGGCGGAAAAGGTCAGGGACATGCTTTCAAGTGAATCCGAGTTACTAAGGGAGACTGCCTTGTTCGCTGCACATAGACTGGGGAACACATTGGACATGGAATACTACCTGTCCCTTTGTTCCGAAGATCCTTGTCCAAGGATTGCCGATGCTGCAAAGAGCCTGGCTGCAGGAGTAGTCAAATGATGTCCACTGTTGAAAAGGCCCTTATATTGAAAGAAATAGAACTATTCTCCCGAATACCGGGTGATGACCTGGCCCGCCTGGCCTTTTTGGCGGAAGAGGTGATATTCGAACCAGGTGAAATCGTATTCGAGGAAGGGGAACTTGGTGATGCCCTTTACCTGGTCCTGTCCGGCAGAGCAAAGATTTACCGCGGTAAGACGGTGCTGGCCGAGGTAAAAGAAAAAGATGTCTACGGCGAGATGGCATTATTGGATTCTGAGCCGAGATCTGCGTCGGTCTCTGCAATCGATGAACTCAAGTGCCTGCGCATTGCAAGAGCTGATTTCAATGATTTGCTTTCAGAGAGAAATTCGGTTGCCCGGGGCATCATACAAGTACTGGTGAAGAGACTACGTGTTACGAGTGACGAGCTGGAGGAAGCAAGACAATATACAGCCCCCCATTCTACGGGGTGAATATCCAAGTATGAAAATAAAGAGAACAATTGGAATCCTTGTTTCAACCGGTGCCGGGATTCTCCTTTTATTCTTGTTTCTCGAAATTGCGGTGAGGCTTTCCGGATATTCAAAGAAGTATCTATATGATCCTATTTATAAAAAGAGCGATTTGCCTGGAGTGGTGTACGAGCACAAGCCTGATGTTGACGGCAGGGCCAGGTCCGGTACCCCGGTGCATATCGACAACATCGGTGCCAGGTCGGACAGGGATTATCCGATTCTCAAGCCCGGGAATACATGTCGCGTGGTATTACTCGGCGATTCGTGGACATTCGGCCAGGGTGTGGAATTGCAACATACCTTTGGATATCTCTTGGAGAGAAAACTATTGCCGGGGAGATTTCCATCATACCATTTTGAAGTCATCAACTTGGGCGTATGCGGATACAACATCGCCAACATGGTGGCATCTTTCGTGCAAAAGGCGATTCGCCTCAATCCTGATGTTGTTGTGCTTGCACTAATCGGGGAAGATCTTTCCCTGGACAGGAGATTGGCTGCCGACAAGTTCGGGTACACACGAAACCTCTTGAGCCCGCAAGTTCCGGACTGGCTCAAGTCGTGGTTGAGAAACCTGCACATGGCGTACTGGATACGTGACAAGTGGTGGATTTTGACGCACAAGGGCGAACAGGGCTTGAAGGGAGTGGAAGAGCCCGGCGCTCCGGTATATCGAAAAACCTGGAACAGGGCCGGGAAGCTGTTACAGGAATTCCGGGACAAGGCAAAAGAGGAAAATATCAGGACGCTAATCATCGACCTGGATTTCAAGCCAAAGCATTCGGCCGAGATGTTGAAGAGGCTGGCCGGGAAACTCGGGGTTCCTTTTGTGGCATGCTCCCAAGGTGTTTCAGTAAGTGCAAAGAGCCGGGACATTGCACAACTTGTGTTGCCGAATGACGGACATCCCGGTATCAAGGGTCACGAGCTGATTGCATCATTGCTTCTCGAAGCTATTACCGCGCAGCTTTCAAATGCCGGGTGTATGAACAGCCTATAGCGAAACGGCCTGTCGGGCCGTTTACCTCTTTGCCTGCTATTTGAGTTCCTTTATCTTTCTGTTCCCCTTGATCTCGTAACCCTGGAGCCATTTGTCGGTGCCATCCGCCATCTTCACGTGCAGATCGAACTTTCCGGACGGGGCCAGCCCGGCAGCACCACGGTTCTCAGAGTCGTACCTGGCAATATGGAGCTTATCCGGTATGGAGTCGAGCATTCCGCGTTCCTTGTACTTGGTGTACGTGCCCGGCGGGAAAACAACGACCCCGGAATACTTGTTCAGGTCCAGGTCGAACATGGCGGCGTTCATCAACACGGTGACCCTTGTCTTGCCCTTTGAAGTCAAGGCAACATTTCTCAACCATCCCTTGCCCAGGGCCCCGTCCTGCTCCACCTCAACGTCGTACACGCCTGCAGGAATCTTGCCGCCATTGTCCCAAAGAAAGTCCATCTTGACTTCCTTTTTTGTCTTGGTGTCGATGAATTTCTTGGGGTACACCACCCCTGCTCCGAGTCCGTCGGTCCATTCGCAGAAGAACTTTGCCAGGGCCGTTCCAGAGGCCTGTGGATCGCCTTCTACCTCTGTCTTTACGGTTACAGCCTTCCACCACGGGCCGAAGTCGGCCTTGGCCTGAACCTCTGGAACAGGCTTTTCCTGTGCCGCCTTGGCTGGTTTTGCCTGTTCCACCTTGGGGTTGGTTTGACTCTCCGGCTTGGAGACGGCCTCGTCCTTATGTATTGGCGAGGCACAGCCAAAGGCTACTGGGATCAAATAGGATGTGGCGAACAACAGCACAATACGTTTCATCCGTTTACTCCTTTTCCAGATTTCAGGTTGGTGTTGCAGGTTCAATAATCACCGGATCGAAAACCACAGGCTCTGGATATTCCATTCGGCATATGTAAACACATGTAGGAATTCCAGTCAATGATGCCCTTTTTCAGGCGTTTCGAGAGCCGGCGGGATACCAGGGAAAAGGGGAATTTCGATGGTGATAGGAGCATGCAGTCGAGCTGGTGGATTATGCAAGGAGGCATTTTCCCAGGCCGGCAGAGGCCGACAATACAAGTCGAACTCGTTTTAAACCGAAAACAGGGGGAACGAAAAACAATGCGAGACGGAAAATATTATTGGCAAGGCTTTAATAATTTCATAGGATTATCAACAATGACACGTCAAAGAGGTTTTCGCGTGATTTATAGCCGCATCAGGGTCGGGTGCGGTCCAACCCAATGACAGGAGGCGCGTGATGTCGGGTACCAAGATCTTTATAAAAATCTTTTCGTGTTCAATAGCGGTCTTGTCGGTCGCAGCCGTAATAACTTCCACCGCCCGGGCTGCGGCCCCATATTCCAAAAGCGACTCGATTACCGGGGTGGAGTTCAAGTGGGACACCCACAAACGCTATGCTTCGGGCAGTGACAACTGGCCCATAACCTGGGCCGATGACGGCAACCAGTATGCCTCCTGGGGAGACGGAGGGGGCTTTGGGGGCAGCAACTCGGACGGCCGGGTTTCTCTGGGTTTTGCAAGGATAGAGGGAGATAAGGGCTCATATAAAGGTAAAAATGTTTGGGGAGGCAAGGGAGGCGAGAACGCGGCCCAATTCGACGGCAAGAGTTATGGGATAGTCTCAATAGCCGGCGTCCTTTACATGTGGCGAGGGCCAGGGTCGGGAACCGACTCGTACCAGGATGCCCGCATCTACAAATCAACCAATCACGCTGCATCCTGGAGTGGAGCAGACTGGACATTCACCAAGTCCACCAGGCTCATAATGCCCACCATATTGAACTTCGGAAAAGACTATGCAGGGGCCAGGGACCAATACGTGTACCATTATTTCATTAGGCTCCAGGGAGATCCAGGCAGCCTCGAAGTGCACAAACCGGGCAAGATAGATCTTGCGCGTGTCCCAAGGGGCAAGCTCATGGATAAGAACTCTTACGAGTTCTTTGCAGGGCTGGACGGCCAGGGCAACCCGGCCTGGACCCCGGACCAGAGTCAGAGAAAGCCTGTGTTCGAGGACGGCAATGGCGTGGGCTGGAATGTAAGTGTCAGCTATAATGCCGGACTTGGGCGTTACATCCTTTGCACAGAGCACACCAAGAGCTTGAGCGGCAACCTGGGTATGTTCGAGGCCAAAGAACCGTGGGGACCATGGAAGACCGTTTACTATGCAGAGGGAGGCAATGCGTTCGGCAAGGGACACATACAGACAAACACCTTCTTTTGGAACTTCTCCAACAAGTGGATGAGCAACAACGGCAAGGACTTTGTGCTCGTTTTTTCAGGGATAAACAACAACGACTCGTGGAACACGGTACAGGGTTCGTTTCAGGTGGCTGCACCGGACACGACACCGCCCAAGCCCATGAGTGCGGTTTCCAACGTGCCGACCCGGGTCAGGGTGGTTTTTGACGAAGACTTGGACAGGGCTTCGGCCCAGGACAAGGGAAACTATTCCATAAATCACGGTATCGTGGTCGATTCGGCCTTGCTCCAAGGTGACGGCAAGAGCGTTGTCCTGAACACCACCGAACACCAGGAAGGAGTAACATATACACTCACTATTGACGGAGTAAAAGACATGGCCGGCAATACGGCAAGAGGTGAAAACATAAGTTATATTTACGTGGATCGTTTTGCAGTCACCGATATATCGCGGCCCGGGTACAAACTGGACACCTTGAGTGTGGGTAAGCCTGTATATATAGACAGGGATTACACCTTTACGAACGTGTACAAGCTCGGCGGACGGATCTACATAGTGACGGCAAACGATGACAAGACCGGTACCGGAGATGATTTCCTGACATTCGGCTTAACCAAGGCTGCCAGGGTGTACGTGGGACTGGACCAGAGATTGAGCGTTCCATCGTGGCTTTCGGGTTGGACACCAGAAGGAGCATACCTTGAGACGACCAATGCGGGTATCCACATGGACCTGTACTCAATGGATTTCGAGGCAGGAATGGTCAGCCTGGGTGGACCCGAGGGAACAGGTGCCGAGAGCATGTACACAGTGGTCCTTGTACCAAAGTCCGGCAGTGATGCTGATACTGACAGCGACACCGATATTGATACAGATACGGACACTGACATTGATACAGATACGGACACTGACAGCGACACCGACATTGATACAGATACGGACACTGACAGCGACACCGATATTGATACAGATACGGACACTGACAGCGACACTGACATTGATACCGATACGGACACTGACAGCGACACTGACATTGATACCGATACGGACACTGACAGCGACACTGACATTGATACAGATACGGACACTGACAGCGACACTGACATTGATACAGATACGGACACTGACAGCGACACCGACATTGATACAGATACGGATACTGACAGCGACACCGACATTGATACAGATGTTGATACGGATACGGATACAGGTTCGAGCGGATCGAATGATAACGGCGGATGTACATCTGTGGGGCATCCAAGTGCTTCGTGGTTGGGGATCTTGAGTTTGATATATATATTAGGGTTGATAATGAAAAAGAGGGGCAAAGATCAGGGGTAGGCGTTGGATAGATTGTAACCGGAACAAAGAGAGAAAAATTTGCTTTGAAAAGCTTCTTGGAGGATGCGCCATGCAACCGAGCATACCAAAGCCGTATGATTACAGGAGCCGGGTTCGTATCTGCATGGAGATAGGACAGTTCCTGCTCATCTTGTTGTTGCTGGCAGGTTTGTTCTGGTCATGTTCAACAGGCGGTTCCTCGGGTCCGGATTCTGACGTGGACACGGATACCGATACAGATACAGATACAGATACTGACTACATTCCATGCAGCCATGACCGGGATTGCCCGGACGGGTACTGGTGTGACAGAGGGTTTTGCGAGAAACCCTCTGGCGATACCGACACCGATACAGACACAGATACCGATGCTGATACTGATACTGACACCGACACTGACATTGATGCAGACACCGACACTGACGCAGATACCGATACTGATACAGACACCGACACTGACATTGATAGTGACATTGACACAGACACCGACACTGACGCAGATACCGATACCGATACGGACACAGACACTGACATGGATAGTGACATTGACACAGACACCGACACTGACGCAGATACCGATACCGATACAGACACCGACACTGACATTGATAGTGACATTGACACAGACACCGACACCGACGCAGATACCGATACCGATACGGACACAGACACTGACGCAGATACTGATACCGACACCGATACTGGTCCTGTCTTGCCCAGGGGACTGAAATGGGTCCGGAACAACCCGATGTTCATAAGTGGCCTTACCGTGAGTATGGGTAAGCCGCCCAAAAGCGTGGTGGACGAGTACTTTGACCAGTTTCATGCAACAGCAGTGCACCTCTGGGAAACCGGGGTTCCCACCGAGATTTCCGGGTGGAAGGATGCAGGAAATTCAAAGTTCAGGTTCGTATCTTGGCTGGACAAGGACGGCACCAGCCTGGATGGCGGGAAACTCGCCGGAGGGTATCCTCCGGGAGGCGAGGGCTTGATCGGGTATCAGATAGGAGATGAGCCCACCACATGGGAAGAATACATGGAAATGGCGGATGGAATAGAAAAAGTCCGGGCCTACGATCCCGATGCCCTGTTAATCTTGAACTTCACTTACCAACTAAACGACAACGGAAAGCTTGACGACGCACTTAATAACTTCGGCAACCAGGTTGACGGCGACGTTTACAGCTACGACGTGTACACGTGGTCAAGCAAGACGTACGAACATCTTGCCCGGTACAGGTCGTACGGGCTCAAGTACAGAAAACCATATTGGCGGTACCTTTACTGTTACCTGAAGGATGCAGGTGACGAGATCGACGAGTCGGACCTGCGCTGGGATGCTTTCATAGGCCTTGCATTCGGGTACACGGGACATACGTGGTTCCTGTACCAGGTGGCCTCGAATCACAACCTGATACCTGCGTTGTACAAGTCGGCCGGGGATTTCTCGGCGGAAAAGACGCCCCTGTGGTCCGTGGTTGCGCAGATAAACCTGGAAATGGCGAACCTTGGCAAGGCCATAACCCAGCTTACGAGCACCGGCGTTTGTTACGTGCCAACCCTGGACTATTACTGGCCGAAAGGCACGAAGAAATGGGTGCCGGGATGCGGCGGAGACAAGTACATCACCACCATCCAGAAAGGCCAGGGCGAGTTGGCACTGGAGATCCTGGTTGGTGTATTCGAGGACGATGCAGGCGAAACCTATGTAATGGTACAAAATGTGCGGCATAAGCACGGACCTTTTCCCATAGACAGCGACAAGCCAGGAACCATCCACCTGGAGTTCGACTTCTCGCCTGCGCCACAGGACCTGGATCCGGATAGACTCCTGGTCTTGAACAAGGAGAGCGGCCAGGTGGAGGAGTTATCCCTCGTGTCCGATGGAGGCTCGAAATATCACCTGGACCTCACCCTGGCCGCAGGTGACCCGGTCCTGTTCAAGTACAAGACATCCAAGCCTTTTGCACTACAACGATAGGGTAAATGGATTGTGACTGTATGTGTTCGAAACAGGGATTGAGCCCAAAAGAGCGAAAGCCCTGAATGTCCGGGCATACCGTTCTTGCTTGGCCCTATTAATGACCGGAAAGGCTTACTTGGTCTCGAAGGCGCCAATGTCAGGCGCTGACCCGAGGTAGTCCAGGGAAACTTCCTGCTCCTTGGTATACGTTACATCCCTGTCCAGGGTGAGCTGGTTTGAGCCCATGTTCACCGAGACTACTACCGCTCTCTGATCGGTTCCCACGAGCCTGATGGTGTCGCCCTTCTCCCCGGGTATCGAGAAACCGTCGTAGAACCACGAGGCGTCTTCCACGGGCAAGGTCTTGCCTTTCCCTGAATCTGTTGTACGTGTCAGGTACCTGCCTGCATCCACGAGCGTACTGTTCGACTCGATCCTGAAATCTGCATTGTCCGGGTCCTTGAACAGGGGATCCGCCTCGATACTGTACTTGACCAGTTGCGGGTAATTGCTCTCCCACCACTGGACATTCTTCTGCTCGTTCCAGGCCGAACTGCGCCAGCCATAGGTTATCAGCCACGGCCGGCCCACCTGGTCCTGGCTGAAGAAGAAGCAGTTGTGGTCCAGGACGAACCCGTCCAGCCTTGATGTCTTGAACTGCACGTGCTTGCCGTCCAGTACGTTGACCCACCAGTCCCACCTGGTGTCGTTAGCCACAAAAGTGCTCCCGCTGAACACGTTGTTCACGAAACGATTGTCATTGAATGTATCACCCTCTGCCAGGTCGACTCCTGCAAAGTCAGTACCGTGAAAAACGTTGTTGTACACCCTGTTGCCGGTGTTGTGCCTGGCCTCTTTTCCGTAAAGCGCCATCCTGAGGCCCGGCCCCACCGTGCTGTGGAAAATGTTTTTCCTTATGATTCCGTCCTGTCCTGCGTATTGTATTCCAGAGTACGGCGAATGGTTGCCGCTGGAGGGAACATACGCAAACTCGTTGGCCTCGACCAGGTTCCGCTTTGTTGCGTCGTACTTGGTTATTCCGCCCGGTCCGTCACAGTCGTATATTTCACCGTCCTTTTCGAGATTATTGTACATATAGTTATCACGGATAACATTGTAGTTGCTGCATCGTAGAGCCCACAATGCGTGTCCGGCGTTCACGAACTCGTTTCCCTGTATCAGGTTGTGGTCGGACGCAACCAGCGCCATGGCGTCCTCTGTATTGTCCTTTATGGTGTTGTCCAGGATCTTGTTAAAGTTTGCATTTCGAAGGAATATGCCCGCCTTTGAACCTGCGCCCTGGTCTGTGTTGCCAAGGAAGCTGTTTCCCCGCACGATCACGTGGTCAGCACCGTCCAGGTAGATCCACCTGGCGGTATTCTTGATAACCATTCCTTGAACTACGATGTAACTCAACCCGGTGAGGTCTATTGGCGGGCGCAATGATCCCGTGAACTCGGGCTTCTCCCCCGGATAGGCCATGAAGGTAATGGGCGCTCCCCGGCTGCCGGATTCGGTGGGTTTCAACTGCTTTGTGTACGAGCCCTGGCGAAGCACAACCGTATCCCCTGCCTTGGCCGCTGCCGCAGCATCCGGCAGAGACTTGAACGCCCTTGAATCTCCATGGCCGCAAGTCCGGTCCTTTACAGAGTAATCATTGCACTGCCCATTGGAAATAGATTGATCCACGTAGATCGCGGAATCCGGCACCTGGCTGGTGTCAGTATCCGTGTCAGTATCCGTGTCAGTATCCGCGTCAGTATCCGAATCCGTATCTGCGTCAGTATCAATGTCAGTGTCCGTGTCAGTATCAATGTCAGTGTCCGTGTCAGTATCAATGTCAGTATCAATATCAGTGTCAGTATCAGTATCCGTATCAGTGTCAATGTCAGTGTCACTGCTTGGCGTATGGTTGCTGCTACATCCTATAATGCCAAGCATTGACGTCAATACAACCAAAACGGAAACAAATGAAAATCTGAACAGCCTGATTTTTTTCATATAATGACCTCCTAAACTTATCTTTTTTTGGATTATTTGGGAACAATTTATAAAAGCGAGTTTTTACAATGTCAAACTAATTTAATTTCCACAACGGCAATAGTTATGGTGGACAGGTATGAGGCCCTCCCCACCCAGGTTGATTTTCGGCCCTCGGCCCTCGGCCCTCCCCACCCAGGTTGTCCTCGGCCCTCCCCACCCAGGTTGATTTTCAGGGTGCCTAAAATATGCTGTTATTTCATGAAGTAGGGGCGGTTCGCGAACCGCCCATGCGAGATCAGATCCAATCCCAATAATTTGCATTTTTGCCTCCCGGACCAGGCCGGCTTTCCACCGCCCTCACCCCCTTTTGTCCCCCTCTCCCGCAGAGCGGGCGAGGGGTGATCGTTTGGTACCAAATAATTCCAGGAGCGTTGCCTCTGGAATTGTTATCACATACGAAAATCTCCTTCTTGACCCTTGCCCTTTGCCGCGTTAAAAAGGCAAGTGCTGTTCTGTGGGTAATTGGTTTTGGATTATCACAGGCAACGCGCATCAGCCTGGAAAGGAAAGCGAAACATGCTTGAGATCCGATTTCATGGTCGTGGAGGTCAGGGAACCGTGGTGGCTTCGGAGATCCTGGCTCTGGCTGCATTCAAGGAGGGCAGGTATCCTGCATCCTTTCCATCCTTTGGTTCCGAGCGCAGGGGTGCCCCGGTCGTGGCATACGTGAGATTGGACGACAAGCCGATCGAGCAGAGAACAGAGGTATATACTCCTCATGGATTAGTGGTGCTCGATCAGAACCTCATACTGCTCAAGTTGGCTCCTGTCACCGAGGGCCTGCGAGAAAAGGGCTGGCTTCTCATCAACAGCGCCAAGTCCCCGGCAGAGTGGTCGAAGATATTGCCCGGTTACAAGATTGCCACTGTAGACGCAAGTGCCATCGCAGTCAAAAACGGCCTTGGGAGCAAGACTTCTCCAATAGTAAATACTGCAATACTTGGCGCGCTTGCAAAGGTGCCTGGAGTCGCCGGCATAGAGGCGATATTGGATGCAGTACATGAAACGGTTCCAATCAAGCCCGAAGCGAACGTCGAGGCTGCCAGAGAATCGTACGACAGTATGAGACCGTGGGTCTAGCTTGGACAAGTGCGCCGAAGAGAAGTGCGTTGACTTGACGTATTAACGAAACGGAGGAATACACATGATCAAGACCGAAGGCAAGATATCCTTGGAAAGGATATCGGACTACCCACCGATGCCCTACTCCTTCGGACTAATCGATATCAACCGTACCGGCACCTGGAAATACGTGCAACCGTTCTATGATGACAAGTTGGCGCCGTGCAGCCATGCATGTCCTGCTGGCAACGATATTTCAAAGTGGATGGACCTGGTGTCCAGGGGCGAGGAGGAAAAGGCGTACGCCATTGCAAGGAGCGCCCACCCGTTTTCCTCGACCCTGGGCAGGATATGCCCGCATCCCTGCGAGTCGAACTGCAACAGGGCCAAGATGGGTGGAGAAGTTGCGATACATGCGGTGGAAAGGTACATCGGTGATTGCTCACTTGCGGATAAGTTCAGGCCCGGGAGGCCTCCCGTGTCCGGGAGAAGGCACGAAAAGGTGGCTATCGTGGGCTCGGGCCCTGCTGGCCTTACTGCGGCGTACAATCTTGCACTCAAGGGATACAAGGTGGACGTGTTCGAGGCAAAGGATGCCCCGGGTGGGTACCTGCGTTACGGTATCCCCACGTACAGGCTTCCAAGGCAAATCCTGGATGCAGAGATCGACCTTGTAGTCAAGGCAGGTGTGAAGATCAGGACAAATACGGCCCTTGGCCGGAACCTGACCTTCAGCAGGCTCGAAAAGTACAACGCAGTGTTGCTGGCCATCGGCTTTCATAAAAGCCGGGATCTCGGTGTGCCCGGACAGGACCTTTCCGGTGTCGTGCCGGGCATCGAGGTGCTCGAAAAAATCGCCAAGGGCAAACGAATAAACCTGGGCAGGAAGGTCGCCGTGATAGGCGGCGGCAACACTGCAATGGACGTTGCGAGGAGTCTCCATAGGAAGGGTTGCAAGGTTACCGTGTACTACCGCAGAACCAGGAAAGAGATGCCCGCCATATCTTCCGAGGTGGACGAGGCTGTTGAGGAGGGCATTCCGATACACTTCCTGACGGCACCGGACAAGGTGGAGAAGCGCGGCAAGGGACTGAGGCTCACGCTCAAGAAGATGAAACTCGGCAGGCCCGATGAATCGGGTCGGCGAAGGCCGGTACCTGTAAAGGGGTCGGAGTTCCCGGTTGTAGTAGACACGGTTGTAACCGCCATCGGAGAGACAACCGACCTGTCGGTTCTGCCTGAAGATGTGACTACCACGGGTTTCGGGATGGCTGTAGACCGAAACATGGCATTGTCGAGGCCCGGTTTTTTTGCTGCAGGTGACGCGGCAACAGGGATGGGCACGGTCACCGCCGCTGTGGGGGACGGCAGGAGGGCTGCTGCCGCAATAGACGAATACTTGAACGGCGGGCTTCAAAAGACAACAGAAACTCCGCTTGCAATGAATCTGAACAGGAGAACGCGATCAGACGAAGTTGTGTATTTCGAAAACCTGAACACGGCGTACTTCAAATCCGAACCGCCGGTTCAAGAAAAACACATGGACCCGCAAAAAAGGATACATTCCTTCAGGGAGGTGGTGAGCGGACTGACGATAGACCAGGCCAGGGCAGAGGCCCACAGGTGCTTCAAGTGCGGAACCTGCAATTCTTGTGAGAACTGCCTGGTCTTTTGTCCCGATGTTTCGATAATCAGGAGAAGCAAAGATGAATATCCCTACTTCGAGGTGGACCTGGATCACTGCAAGGGATGCGGCGTGTGTGTGGCCGAGTGTCCGAGAGATGCTCTGTCTCTAAAGGAGGTGGGCTGATGAAACGCATACTGAAAGGCAACTATGCAGCGGCCCACGCGGTCAAACTTTGTAAGGCACAGGTGATTGCAGCCTATCCCATAACGCCGCAGACCACCATTATCGAGGGAATAGCCGATATAATCGACGAGGGAAAGCTCGATGCAAAGTTCATAAAGGTGGAGTCCGAGCACTCGGCCATGGCCGCATGCATTGGCGCTGCCAGCGCAGGCTCCAGGACCTTTACCGCCACGAGTTCGCACGGTCTTCTGCTCATGAACGAAATGATCCACTGGGCAGCCGGAGCAAGGCTTCCCATAGTGGCCTGCAACGTGAACAGGGCAATCGGCCCGGGCTGGAACATATGGACGGACCAGAACGACTCCTTGTCCATGCGGGATACAGGCTGGATGCAGTTCTATTGCCAGACCTCGCAGGAGGTCATGGATTCTGTTATACAGGCCTACAAGATCAGTGAAAGGCTGCTCCTGCCTTCCATGATTGTCATGGATGCATTCTTTTTGTCGCATACGTCCGAGGTCATCGACGAGCCTGATCCGAAAAAGGTGGATGCATTCCTTCCACCCTGGAAGGCAGAATTCAAGCTGGACACCAATAAGCCGGGTTTCTTTGGCGCGATAGTTTCTCCGGACAACTACATGGAGTTCAGGTATCTCATGCACGAGGGCCAGGAAAAGGCCCTGGATGTCATAGAAGAGGTGGGACAGGAATACGGCCGGATGTTCGGCAGGCCGTACGGCTTGCTCGAGGAATACAGGACCGAAGGTGCGGATACATTGTTCGTTACATCGGCCACGCCGGCTTCCACGGCCAGGGCCGTCATTGATGAACTGCGTGAAAAGGGCCACAAGGTGGGCCTCGTGAGATTGAGGGTGTTCAGGCCCTTCCCCGGCGAGAGAGTAAGGCAAATCCTAGGAAAGGCCGAGAAGGTCGCGATCTTGGACCGGGACATTTCTTATGGCATGGGCGGTATCTGGGCCCAGGAAGTGAGAAACGCATTGTTCCCGCTCAAGGGCGAGGCTCCAATAGTGCAGGGGTACATTGCCGGAATAGGCGGCCGGGATATAACCACTGACATCATCAGGGAAATCATTCTCGAGACCGAAGATGTCGACCAGGACAGGTTTATCGTGTGGAAGGGGCTTAAACCAAAGGGGAAAGACGCGAAAGCCGAGGGTATTAAAAATGCTTGAAAAACTTGACAGGAAGGCGCGCAAGAAGGCTCGGGTTCATGATCCGAGAAACTATGTTCTCGATGACATCGAATTGATGACACCCGGCCACGTGGCATGCCCGGGATGCGGCGCCACCATGTGCATGAGAATGGCCTTGAAGGCGCTCGGACCGAACACGGTTATGATCATCCCTGCCTGTTGCTGGGCCGTCATTCCAGGTCCTTTTCCTTACACTGCATTGAAGGTGCCTGGAATGTGCGTGGCATTCGAAACGGCGGCGATTTCCGCCACGGCGGTCAAGGCCGCCTACGAGATGCAGGGTAAGACCGGCATAAACGTGGTGGCCTGGGCCGGTGACGGTGGAACATTTGACATCGGCCTGCAATCCCTTTCCGGCGCAGCCGAGCGGAACGAGGATTTCATCTATGTATGCTACGACAACGAGGCGTACATGAACACTGGCATTCAACGTTCCGGGGCAACCCCTTACGGGGCCTGGACCACTACCACGCCGGTCCATCATCCAAAGGGCGAATTCAAGAAAAACCTGCTGGATATCATTGCAGCTCACAGGATCCCCTATGCCGCAACTGCAACGGTTGCGTTTCCCGACGATCTGACCAGGAAGCTCAAGAAGGCTGCGAGCATAAGGGGATCAAAGTTGATACACATATTCTCCCCTTGTCCGCCGGGCCAGAAGATACACGAGAACCAGTCCATAAAGCTTTCAAGGCTTATTGTGGAGACAGGCATGTTTCCATTGCTCGAGGTCGAGTACGGCAAGTATTGGAAGCTGACACATGAACCTGAATTCCGGCCCGTCGAGGAATACCTGGGCATGCAAGGCAGGTTCAGGCATCTGTCAAAAAAAGACGTGGAAGTGATCAGGCGGAATATGCTGGCCGATTGGAAAACATTGAGAGCCAAGATAGAGCTTAGCGAACGCTTCCGCGAGGAAGACAGGAAGCAGGAAAAGGCCGAAAAGGCGGCAGCGCGCCGGAAAAAGAAGGCCAAGGCCTGAATCGTTGGGCGATTCGGAGGTTTGCCTGTCATGGACTGTGTTTTTTGCAAGATTCGTGATGGAGAATTGCCGGCCGAGTTCGAGTACAGAGACGATCATGTAATGGTGTTCAAGGATCTGAACCCGGTGGCTCCGTACCATTACCTTGTGGTTCCCACAGAGCACATAGAGTCTATAAACCAGGCCGGCGCCGCGGCCGCAGAGAGCCTGACAAACCTGTTTCTGGCGGCAGAGCACGTTGCCAAGAAACTGGGATTCGAGAAAAACGGGTACAGGTGTGTAATCAATACCGGAGCGAATGCGGGCCAGGTGGTCATGCACCTGCACATGCACCTTTTGGCAGGCAGGGAGTTTTCCTGGCCCCCGGGATGAAAAAAAGGCGTTTCGAAAGCCGGAGGGATGCGGAATATATTGTCGGCAACAACTCCGGATCCTGCACGTTCGGCATGGAGAGAATGCATTGCATGCCCGTGCACAGGTGTAGAGCAGGCTTGTGACCGATCCCGAGCACAACCGGAGCGGCGATAGGAGCTATTCTACGATCTTCGAAGTTCCTTTCGACCTGGACGGCACACGACTGGACAAGGTGCTGGCATCGTGCGTGGAATCCATGTCCAGGTCGGTTGCAAGACGTGCCATTGCCGACGGTGCCGTGTTTGTCGACAGCAGGAGAGTACGTATTGCTTCGCGACCGGTAAGGGCCGGGGAAAGGGTGCGCGTTGGAAGCGGCCCCAGGCCTGAACCGCCTGATTTTCGTGTTGTCTTCGAAGATGATGCACTTATCGTGGTCGACAAGCCTCCTGGAGTGCCGGTACAACCTACGAGGAATTTTTCCAGAGGTTGCCTGCTCGAGGCGGTGAAAGATTACCGTTGCGCCCGGGCCGCCGGCTCTTATGTAGGTCTCCTGCACAGGATCGACCGTGATACCTCCGGTCTGGTGATTTTCACCACTGACAAGAGGGCCAACAAGCCTATGTCAACGGCTTTCAGGAAACACGAACTGGGCAGGCGTTATGATGCACTGGTGCTGGGAGAGATTGAGCAGGAAGCAGGTGTTGTCGATCGGCCGATAATTAGGGCCGATTCAAGGGGAAGGAGAAGGGTTGCGAGTGAAGGCAAACTTGCATTGACAAGGTTCGAGGTCAAGCAGAGGTTCGAAGGGGCCACTTGGCTGACATTGGAACTCGAAACAGGCAGGACACACCAAATAAGGGTCCACCTCTCGCACATAGGCCATCCTGTTGTCGGGGACAGGCTTTACGGAAGGGGAGTCGTTCCAACCGGCAGACATGCTTCGGCTCTGGCCGACTTCAAAAGACAGGCACTTCATGCATCCAGGCTTTCATTTCGCCATCCGTTGACAGGCGCGGACCTTTTTTTCGAATCTCCCCTTCCCCTGGACATGGCGGAACTCGTGGACCTGTTGAAAATCCGGGTTATTCATCCGCGGTGATTTGGAAAGGAAAAATCAGGCGGCAATGGCTTTGAGATGGAGAAAAGGCCGGGCACCCGGATCACCCGGATATATCAGTTGGACAAATCGGTTTTCTTTTTGAACGGTAATGTTTCAGCCCTTGCAGGTTTTCATTATTTGTTCGATTAGATCATCGCAGCATGTATTCTTGCCGAAATAGATGTCGAACAGGATGCGTCCGAAGTCCTTGCCTTCAAGCGGCGGACCGAGTTGCTTGCCGTCCTGCTTGATTATCGTTCCCTTTCCGGGAACGTAGTACATCTCCAGGACCACGCCTTCCTTGCATTCATCCTTGAAGTATCCCTTGAAGGTTTTGACCTGCTCCTTGAGCTTCGGGGAAGCGCCGTTGGGCATGTGCTTGCCGAAAGATTCGGCCAGGGTGGAACTCATCTTTTCAGCGGATACGTCACGGAGCATGTCGAGGCGCAGGTACTTGACTTGGTCCGTATCGATGAGGTCCTTGGCATCGCATTTGCCGCTCTCCGAGTAAACGCCCATGGTGTACACGTCGAAGAACCACTTTTCCCGCAATCCGGCTCCCACGAGCTTCAGTGTCTTTCCTTCCAGGTTGATCGTGGGAGCATATGACTTGCCTTCTACTTTCACGGTCTTGCTTGCAGAAAGAGCCGTGCCCATGGGCACCAACGAAATTGCCAGAATAAAAGCCAGTTTTTTCATTACCATCTTACATGTTCTCCTTTCGTAACCGCCGGTCAAAGGGCGAAAATTTCCAGAGTCATCGTTTACTCTTGATAGTCTTGGCCGGTATTATGCCACCTTGGGACAAAAGGTCAACATGGAGAAGTACATTTCACTAAGCGCGGGGAGCGATTGGAATCGGTAAAAAGAACATATGTATTTTCAATAGGTTTTCTTTTTATTTGACACGGTGCATTCTCTTGATTACTAACGGCTCCATGTACAACCTTCTGGTAGGCATACTTCTCGGATTCTACGTGATAACAGCGGCGGCGCTGTTCCTGTACGGAACCAACTGCTATGTCATGATCTATCTATGTCTCAAGTCCAAAAAAAAGGCGGACAAAGAAGAACAGGACGTGCTCGACAGGTTCTGGAGGCCGGAACATGACATAGACTGGCCCATGGTTACGACCCAGCTTCCCATTTATAACGAGAGGAACGTTGTCGGGCGACTCATCGAGGCGGTATGCAGGATCGATTATCCGCGTGACAGGCACGAGATACAGGTGCTGGACGATTCTACCGATGACACGGCGGAACTCGTGGCAGGTCTTGTCGCTGAGAAGAAAGCACAGGGATTCGACATCAGTCACCTTCGACGGACCAACCGGCGGGGTTACAAGGCCGGGGCCCTTGCAGAGGGCATGGAAAAGGCAAAGGGCGAATACCTGGCCGTCTTTGATGCCGATTTCGTTCCGAACAGGGACTTTCTCAAGAAGACCGTTCCCTTTCTGGCCAAGGACGAGCATTGTGGATTCGTGCAGACCAGGTGGGGACATAGGAACCGTTGGTTTTCTCCGTTGACACTGGCCCAGTCCATTGGTATCGACGGCCATTTCGCGGTGGAGCAATCGGCCAGGTCATGGAACGGCCTTTTCCTGAACTTCAACGGTACCGCCGGGTTGTGGAGGCGGAAGGCTATCGAGGAAGCCGGGGGGTGGCAGTCCGACACTCTTACAGAAGACCTTGACCTTTCTTACAGGACCCAGCTCGCAGGGTGGAATCCCAGGTTTCTCTTCAATGTTGTCACGCCTGCTGAAATTCCCATCGACATAAATGCGTTCAAATCACAACAGCACAGGTGGGCCAAGGGCTCAATCCAAACGGCAATCAAGATACTACCAGAGGTCTTTCGAAGGGAAGATATAAGCTTGTTCAAAAAAGTGCAGGCTTTTTTACACCTTACTCACTACATGATCCACCCGATGATGCTGATAATGACCGTACTGGTGCTTCCGTTGTTGTACCTGGCAAGAACCTGGTTCTCTCCTGTGATAATGGTTCCATTACTCGGATTCATGGTCCTGTCCCTGATTGCGCCGAATGCCTTGTACATCTTTTCCCAGAAGATGGCGTACAAGGATGGTTGGATAAAGGCCGTGTTGTTTCTTCCCGCCCTTATGGCCCTTGGTGTCGGGCTGGCCGTGAACAACTCGAGGGCGGTTCTGGAAGCTTTGTTGGACAAGCCCAGCGAGTTCGTCAGGACACCGAAACTGGGTGAATTGGCGGAGAAAACAGGAAAGGCCGGTTCAAAAAAGAAGAAAGGCACGGGCAGGAATTACTCTTTGCCTTTGAGCAAGGGATTCCTGCTGGAGATCTTCATGGGTCTATGGTCTTTTATTGCTTTTTTAAAGTACCTTTTTCTTACCAAGTTCATCATAGGTCCCTTGCTTCTGCTATACTCGGTAGGATTTACCAGTGTCGGCGTAATATCGCTGTTACATAGTCTGCGAGCCAGGAAGATCGGCGGGTGACAGCGCCGGCACACTCCGGGGTGTTGTCCCGATCTTGTGCTTGCGGGAAGACCGGTTGCTCGTCCGAGCAGGCCGGAATCAGTAAGGCGCCTCCCTGTAGTCGTGCTCCTGGTTCTGAACCTTGCCGTTGGGCCAACCGAAGTTCGTGCATTCCATGGTGTTTTTTAAGATATCGCTTTTCATTACGCCCGCGCCCCCGCAGGTGCCGGGTTTTTCGAAGGTGAAACTCGTATCCAGTTCGTTCAGGCGCTTCTTGTTCGCCACGAGCCAGTCGACACCGGCCTTGTATGCTGTTTCGTGCTCGTCCGACCACCTGTCGTTGTCTATGTTTTGGTTGTAGTCGTCCGGGTCGCTTGTCTCGGATAAGCAATCGCCGTCACAGTCCCCGGGAGTGCAGACCTGGCAGTCGTACAGCCCCTTGCCCACGTCCAGGCAACCCGGATTGCAGGAATCGTTCTTGCCATGCTGCGAAATCACTTTATTGAGTTCTTTCCAATTAACATAATGCTGGTACTCGTGGTTGGCTGTTTCTGCAAAATGCCAAATGCCGTTGACAAGTTTGCCGATCGGCTTCTCGTGTCCTGTGTCGCAGAAATGGTAGAGATCCGTTGTGCCGGGTACCAACGGAAACTCGCCGGTTTTCTCCAGGTCGCACTCGCTTGCCATGTAACCACCCGCCACCGATGACCACATCTTTGCCGCATCGCAGATGTACACGTGCGGTTGTCCCGTATCTTTATCGGGCGGCCTGAAGTAGCCCGATCTCAGTTTGCCGTCCTCCTGCAGGCAGTTCGGTCTGTACTTCAGAACAGCGGAAACCTCCGGGTTCAAAAGTTGCTTCCAGTAATAGAACCAGTTGGGCGTTTTGTCCTGTCCCGGATGGCTGGTCGCATCTCTTAAGAAGAAAAGATCGACGTTCGCAACATCGGTTTCACACCGAGTACACTTGGAGGTACATGGAATCTTGGCCCGCACCTTGAGCTTTCTGAAGTCTTCGATGTTATTGGGCAGCCCGGTAATGGTCACCTCCACCTCCGGACCCACTCCCTTGCCCGAAGGGTCGTGTGGTTCGAAGGACGCGTTGAACAGCCCGTCCGGCTCGACGGTCCACTTTATTTCCGACTCGAGGGGTGAGCCCTGCACAGGCTGGTTGCCCTCAAATAGTATAGCCTTTGCCTTGAACGTCGCAACTCCGTCCACGAAGACGACATTGTTCTCTGCATCGGGCCCGAGAGCCAGGAATTGGTCGTCCGTGAGTGTTGAATCCCTTATGTAACCTATCACTACACTGACCACCTGGCTGTCATCCGGAGCAGGAGAACCATGGTCACCAAAACCGGCCATGCACGGAACAGGGGGAGGAGCGCTCTCGGGCTTTTTTTTCAACAGCCAATGAACGGTATACGCGCCGGGCCAGTAGCCGTCCGGGGCCGGGCAGAACTCGCACTTATTCGGTCCAAGGAACTCGTATTCGAACCCCAGTGCCGCGATGTTACCCTCGTCGTCCGTGTAGTAGGGGAATCGTTCGACCGAACCGGTCGGGCAGTCCCCGGGGTCATCTCCGGGCTGTTCCATTGTCGGCTTCCAGGTCTTTTCATCCTTGTTCATTACTGCCTTTCCGAACTCGCCTTTGTTGCCGCCAACGTCGCATTCCGAAAAGTAGTCGTCTGTCACAGTCACGTTGCAGTTATCGTCTATTTCCACCGTAAAGAACGTGTCCGTGAACCAGCGATTGAAGCAACGGCTCATCATCTCGTAGTTGTCGCAGAAGTCCTTGCAGGTTTTGCGGCACTCGGCCGGATCCGGTGCAATTCCGCAAAGCCAGCAGGGAGAAGACGAGTCCTGGCATCGCTGCATGCATATTTCGTGATCGAAATCGTACCAGGTGTCAGGAGGATCCGGTGCGCCACCCTGCCGGCAGGTTTCCCAAGTTCCAGTGAACGGGCAGGCCGGCTCCTTTGGCGGGGCCGAACGCTGGTCCGGTGAACCTTTGTCGGGTTCGTCCGGCTCGCAGGCATGAGATGCGCTGTTACATTCGCCTCCATTAGGAGGGAGCGTGTAGTTGACGGAATAGGTGGACAGGTGGCCTATCCCGGCCTCGACCGTTTCTTTGCTCGTGTCGACAGTACTTTTCCACAAGGGCTGCCATGCTTTTTTTTCAGTATCGAAGAAGGCGAGCTGGAGGCGTTCGGGTGTCACTGTTTGCGGCACGCCCGAGAGATCGATCTCATGGTAGCTCCATTCGAGGACGGCAGGTATTTTTAGTGAAATTCCCGATGGTTCCAGTTCCACTGCTTTGTCCAGGTGGTTGCCGGGAGCAAACAGGCTCGGGTGCACGGAAAACTCTACTTGCTTGTCGATCGCTCCCGGAGGAACCACAAGTTTTACCCTGCCACAGGATATACTGCCTCCCCCTGGACCGATTGTCTTTGAAAACAAGCCCGGTGAGCCCTTTGAAGAGCTGGAGCATCCGGGGAACTGAAACAACAAGGCGGCAAGGAACAAGAGAACCACTTTTTTCATGGCGCTAGTCCTTATAGTCGCAGAACAGGGCCAGGGCGGAGTTGATGCACGCTCCCAGCTCTGCCCCTGCAAACGGATAACAACACCTCGATCCCTGTGAACAGTCCGAGGTCGAGCCGCAAATCGGAAAACCGTCCGGAGGTCTGCACCCGTCCTTGCATGAAGATTGGATGAACAGCCCATCGCGGTTTCGCAGCTTTTCGGTATCAACCAAGGCGCAGCAAAGCGCACCAGAGCAGTCCCGGGAATCATCGCACAGCAAAGACACCTGCCCGGTGCACTCATCCTCGGCAGGCTGACACTTATTGGCCAGTAGATGCCCGGAACCCGCTTCCATGCAGCATTTTTGCCCGGGCTCGCACGCGATATCATGGCAGTGGATATCGAAAGTAGTTTCTTCCCGGATCTCCTGCTCTCTTGTTTCGGTTGTTTTCTCGTTTTCTTCCGTTGTATTCAGCTCCTCTCCTGATTGTTCGATATGCCTGTCGTCAAGTGGCCTGTAATCCCCTATGTCAGGTGTGTCGGATATTGTTTCTTGGACCTGGTCCGAAGCGTCGGTTGCCGGTTCGCCTGGATCTCCGTCCACTGGTAGATCGCTCAACTCTGCTTCCTCTGTCGCCTCTTGTTCTGTTTCTGCCGCCTCGGCGTCTGGTGTAATGCAGAGACCCCGGCAGGCCGCCGCCCCGTCGCTATCGTAAAAATCCTTGCAACCGTCCATGCCAATCTGGTCAAAGCATGACCGGACCTTGGTGCTCACCAAGTTTTCACCTGCAGGGCACCGGCTGTCACACACCTCTTGTTCAAGCGACTCCCGGCACTCAGACTCGCTCGAACCAAAGGTCGTGGTAAAGCTTTCGAATTTCTTCTCCGACTCGGAGGTGCACTTCCATGCGAGGCTGCACAGCTTTGCTACCCGGCCCGGGCAACTTGAACCAAGTGGCTTGTTTGAACTGCATGCAGTCAAACCCACGAGCGAGAGTGACAATATCAGTAAGGTAGGGAAAAGCCTTTTAAGAGGAAATTCGGAACCGGCGATCATGTTCAACCCCCATATCCGGTTTCGGATCACGGGACAGCCCTGAAGTCGGCTTCGACCTTCAGGCCTGGATTTTTGGGTATCCAGGTTATTTTATAAAGATTATACCGAATTATGGTTGTTAGTTTCAATAACAACGGCACTAAGGGAAAGGGCGGGTGGGGAAAAGGGGAAAGGGCGGGTGGGGAAAAAGTGAAAGGTTACTTTCCTGCGGCAACCCGGTTTCTGCCTGATTCCTTGGCATCGTAGAGTGCGTCGTCAGCCTCTCTCAAGCTTAGGACCTTGGCCCTGGAATGCAGAGGATCCCGCACCTGGGCCACGCCGATGCTTACCGTCACGCCGAGCTTGCCGTCTTTGGTATCCACCTCCAAGGCTGCGATGTTGTTCCTTATTCTCTCGGCAGCAATTACGGCGTTTGCAATGTTGGTGTTTCTGAGAAGCACCAGAAATTCCTCACCGCCGTACCTGGCTGCAAAGTCTGACGTGCGCAGGGAGCCGTTAATGGCCTCTGAAACCGCCTTGAGCACCACGTCGCCCGTATCATGGCCGTGCTTGTCGTTGAACTTCTTGAAGTGGTCTATGTCGATCATGGCCATGCACAGGTCCGCCTTGTAGCGCGCACAGTATGAGATCTCCCTGTCCAGAGTTTCCTCCATGGCCCTGCGGTTCGGCAGACCTGTCAGAGGATCGGTCATGGATAGGCGCTCGAGTTTCTTGTTGGAATCCTCCAGTTGCCGCGCCAGCCGCCTTTGCTCTTCCAGGGCCTGCTTGAGTTTTCCTGTTATCTCCTCGTACGAGGCGTTCAGTTCGAGCAGCCCATTGCTGGCTGTCTCGACAATCTTGGAATAGTCAGGCTGCTCGTTTGCGTCCAGGTCCAGCATTTCCGCGGCTTGTTGCACTTGGCCGGCCACCTCGTTTAATATCTCTCCCATGGAGACTTGGTCGATGCCCAGTCGCGATAGCCCCTCCATGACCCTGGACAGTGCCGCCAATCTGTCGTGGACGAAGAAGGAGTCTGCAATGTCCTCTGCAACGAAGCAGATCATGCACTCCTTCTCGAAATTCTGGTCGCAAATCTCCGGCTCGTGGTGCTTATCTGCGATCTCGATGAATAAATCGGGCAGCTTCCAAGACCTGAACATGCTCTTGCCAATCTTGTCGTGGCCCAGGGGAGCCTCGCTCTGCTCGAATTCGAGCCTCTCCCTGTTTTCAGCACTGGCCATGGAAGCCATTTTCGAAGCAAGGCCGGAATCCTGTTGCAACAAGGTCAAGACTCCCAGATCCTGGCACAGCCCGATCGTGAACATTTCTTTATTGTTCTGAAGGCCGATTCGCCTGGACAGTACCGAAGCTGCGCATGCTCTTCGAAGGCTTGCCTCCCAGAACTGTTTCAGCGGGTAAGGCGATGTGCCGGGCGATAGCTTTCGTATTCCCAGGCAGAGAACAAGGTTCCTGACCGCCCTGATTCCAAGGAAGGACACGGTGTGATCAACGGATGTTATCTTGGATCTCAAACCGTGAAGGGGAGAGTTCGCCGCCTTGAGCAGGTTTGCAGCGAAGACCGGATCGGTTCTTATCACAGCCCCCAGTTCCTGTATGCTGCAATCAGGATCGGCCGCAAGTTTCACCACCCGTGCCACCACTGAGGGCAGCACCGGCAATTTGAAATCTTTTTCGTCCGCCATCGACTCACCTCCTCGATGACTTCATATTTCCTCCGCGCCGAACCGGCCACTTAATTTGCCATTTCTACCGGACATTTGTCGTACTGACAACAGGGGCGCTTAATGAACCACCTCTTGTCTGTG
The DNA here is from genome assembly GCA_013152945.1 of Deltaproteobacteria bacterium. Lineage (GTDB taxonomy): Bacteria > Myxococcota_A > JAADFL01 > JAADFL01 > JAADFL01 > JAADFL01. Next base: position 38,703 of record JAADFL010000085.1, read on the forward strand.
AGCCGGCTTGAGGTTAGGATGCATTCATGTGCGGGAAAGTGAAACATGGAACCATTAGCCTTGCATCATTAGTTATCTTATTCATCTCCATGCTTACATGGCTTTCTTTCGGCCGGGCCTCGAAATTGGTTTTCGGAACCATATCTTTTTCAGGAGAGAAATTCGACCGTGCAGGAGGTCTTGCATACTTGGCCTTGCAGCTCATTAAAAGGACCAGCGTGGAAGTGGAACCCGAACCCCAATCCCTGGCCTTGAATTCAAACCAGGTGTTCGACTATCCATTGCTTATAGCTTCCGGTTCCGGTAGTTTCCCTGTGCCGGGGCAGACCGAGCTTGCATTGCTGCGCAGGCACTTGAGGAGAGGCGGAACTTTATTGCTGGACGATATTGATCCGGATTCGGGAAACTTCACTGCTTCGGCAGTCAAGCTTGCAAAAGCTTTATTCCCGCATGAAAGGCTGGAACCTGTTCCCAAATCCCACACTGTCTTCAAGTCGTTCTATCTCCTCGACAGGGCATATGGCAGGAAGATGCAGGATTCGAGATTGCTCGGCGTGAACCTGGACGGTCGCATGGCTCTTTTCATTTCCAGGAATGATTTACTGGGGGCCTTCCAGCAGGACAACCTGGGCGGATGGGCGCTCCCATCATCTCCCGGCGGGGATGAGCAGAGAGAGCTTGCACTGCGCCTGGCCATAAATATCGTGTACTATGCGCTGTGCCTGGATTACAAGGACGACCAGGTCCATGCGCCGTTCATCATAGAAAGGCGCAGGAAGTAAGCCATGCAGGGCATGACTTACAGCCGCAAGTTCATCGTATTCATGGGCCTGGAAAAGGGCTGGCTGGGTTGGCTCGCTTTGTTCCTGCTTGCATCGGCCCTGATAGTATCCCTTTGGTCAGGCCTGCGCAGGCCTGCTGCAAGCCGTAATCTGCCCATGTTGCTGTTACGGAGCGTGGGCCTGCTTATCCTGGCGATATTCGTGTTGCAGCCGGCCGTTAGGTTACAGAAGGTTATTCGAAAAAGGGCACACCTGGTGTTTCTGATGGACTGTTCGAGGAGCATGTCTGTCAAAGATGATCCGGGCGGACTGACACGGGCGAAAAAGATAGGCGCTTTCTTCAAGGACAATAAAGATGCCATGGACAAACTGGCATCCAAATTCATAATGGATTTCTATTGCTTCGGCGGCCGGGTAAGGCCTATGTCCAGGACAAGGGCAATGAAGGGGCCGGATCCGGTCGAGCCGAAGACAGATATCAACGGTGCATTGACTGAAATACTCTCGGCAGTGCCGGCAGGAGATCTGTCCGGTATCATTCTCATTTCCGATGGCAGGGATCGTTCGGCCAAGGCCGGGCCGGTTGATATGCCTGTCCCGGTGTATGCGATCGCTCCTGCGGCTTCCGGCGAGCTTGCAGACGTAGCGGTTTCCTCGGTAAAGGCGGATGACTTCGCTTTTGTCAGGACGCCTACAAAGGTGAAGACGCGGATTTCCATCACTGGTATGGATAGGGAAGAGATCCCTGTTACATTGCTCAAGGACGGCTCGCCCCTGGTTACCAGACTGGCACGCATCGGTCCTGACAAAACGGCTGTAGTCGAACTGCCGTTCAATCCGACCAGGGTTGGAAAAGCCGCTCTTGCAGTTACTGTCCCTGATTTTCCCGAGGACACGTTAAAGGACAACAACAGGCTCGAGTTCAGCCTGGAAGTTCTCCGGGACAGGATAAGGGTGCTGCACGTCGCAGGCAGGCCGAGCTGGGATGTCCGTTTCTTGAGAGAACTCTTGAAACGGGATCCATCAGTGGATCTGATCTCCTTTTTCATACTCCGAACACCGGGCGATCTCGCAGTGGGCACGAATGACGAACTCTCGTTGATACGGTTTCCGGTCCAGGAGCTTTTTGCAGGGGCACTGGATACGTTCGACCTCGTTATATTTCAGAACTTTACCTACCGTGGTTACCAGATGAGACCGTACTTGAAGAACATTCGCAATCACGTGGTGCAGGGCGGCGGTGCATTCGTCATGATAGGCGGCGAACAAAGCTTTTCTTCCGGGGGATACGATGGAACGTACATAGAGGATATCCTGCCCGTGAATCTCACAGGCAACTATGGTTCTGATTCGGCAATGTTCAGGCCCAAGCTTACCAGAACAGGTCTGTACCATCCTGTTTCATCGTTTGCAGCTACTCCCGCCGGTAATAAGGCCCTGTGGTCGAGGCTTCCTAAACTGCCTGGTTGCAACCTGGGATTGTCAGCCAAGCCCGGTGCCGCGGTTTTGGCGGTGCATCCCTTTATCAAGAGCCCTGACGGTTCGCCTCTGCCGCTCCTTTCCGTGACAGAGGCTGGCAAAGGAAGGACCATGGCGATAGCATGGGACGGCTCCTGGAAATGGCGGTTTTCGGGCCGGGCCACAGATGCCTCGATAAGGACATACAGGAGGTTTTTCAGGGGAGCCATGCGCTGGCTCGTGCGCGATCCCTCGGTTGCGCCTGTCCGGTTCATAAAGGGTGGAGGAAGACAACCGGCCGGTAAACCCCTGGACCTTGTTTTGAAGGTCATGAGGCCCGACTACGAGCCGGCCTCGGGTGCCCGTGTCAACGTCAGACTGGAAAACGGCAATCAAAACGGGCAGGTATTTCAGGCTCAAGGAACAGCCGATCATGACGGCATTGTTCACATCAAAATGCCTGCTCCTGCAAAAGGAGCCTACAAGCTGGTGGCCGAGGCGTTTTATAAAGGAGCTTCTTTGGGGCAGGTAAAAGATATTACGGTTGTTGGCGGAGCGGACCCGGAGCTTTTGGACCCGAGAATAAACAGGGAAAAGCTACAGGACCTTGCAAAGGCGAGCAATGGTTCTTTTCACGTCCTGCCTTTCGATCTTTCGAATCTCGATATCAAGGATCCCAAGCCGCTGCAGGTAACCGGGCAAAGAGATCACCAGCTTTGGGACAAGTGGTGGCTCGCCGGGCTCGGTATATCCTTCTTGTGCCTTGAATGGTTTCTGCGTCGCAGGATTGGGCTTGCATAGAGGGGTCATTGCATTAGCGCCGTTGCCCGTTTCAACACCTTGAACCTGCCGATGACGGCTATAGTAACGAATTTTTCCTTCATGTAATTAGTCAATCGAGGTGCATAGGAGGACAGGGGGCTTCCATCCATGGGCCTGTTGACATCCAGCTTGACGGCATATCTGACATGGAACCTCTCCAGGTCGCGTACCACCTCGTCTGTCTCCCTCTTTCCTATCCATCCGAACATCTGGTCCAGGAACCTGGTCGGCGGGGGCATGTCGAAAAGGAAATAGAAATACGAAAAATCAGGGTACGCAAACACGAGTTCACCTTGTTTTACATTGTGACGCAGGAATTTATTCAGGCTATTCAACTCCCGGGCGCTTTTCGGCCTCATCGGGAAACCCTCGAGGCAGGGAATACCCTGGACAAAAGCCCTGTCGAAATCCAACCTGGAAGCGTTTTCCATGGTGCCGGCGACAAGCATCAGGCCTGTTCCGCACAGCCCTGCCGCAAGTATGGGCCAACGGGCCAATCCCGCCCATCCAGAACTCCGGGCATCATGGGCTCCAACAGGGGCTTCGACCGATCCGTGTCGAACCGGCACCTTGAGCAACCGAACCGCCAGGGGAAGCATCAGCCCCATTGCCGGAGCAAGATGATCGAGGTCGGCCCTGGGATACATCGTGAGCAGGCCTGAAAGGGCCATGAGAGATTCGATTGTAATGGTTTTGCCGCTTTCGTGGTCGCGTGTTCGTCCCTTGTGCATGAAAGCGTCAAAGAGCAGGAACACCATGTACAAGGCAACCGCAAGTGGAAGCAGGTACAATAACCTTGCTGCGGTTGTGTCACCATAGAAAGCAAACCTGCTTGATTTCATAAACGGTACGGGCGGGGGCAGGAACATCTCGTGAAACTGGTGCCACCTTGAAAAAGGACCTGCCACTCCCATGTCCAGAAAATCCCGGAGCGCTCCTCCTGCAAGGAGCAACAATGCAACAATTGCAGCAGGCACTAATGCCGATCCGAGGAAGGCCCATAGTTGAATGTGGTTTTTCCTGGATCGATTCAAAGACAATATTACAACCCCTGAAATAATCGAAAACACTGCCAGGTCGGGAAAGAAACAACCTGCCAGACTGAATGTAAGGCCAGGGCCCATTGTCTTCAAGTACCTTCCTGCTGCAGGATTTTTCAGATCGTCCTGCCTCGAATCCAGCATCCAATAGCCGGAGATTACAAGTACGACACCTGTCCAGTCTCCTCCCTCGATAGGCCATAGTGGTCCTGCACAAATCGAAAATATCGCTGTGCCCAAAAAGGCATGAAAAAGATCCTGCCGTCTCCTGATCCACGAAAACAAGATAACCGCGATAAGCCAGATTTGCATTGTCACGAGGAACCTGATTGCAGTGAGGCTCCGACCGGCAAGCATAAGCCAGGCGGCAGTCAGGTACACACCGGGTTTAGGGTAATTGAAGTCAATACCGGGCATTCCGCCTTCAAGCACCTGCCGGGCCGAGGCAAGATGTATCCCTTCATCGACGTGAAAGAGATGGTCCGATTCTGCCGCGTACAGAAACCAGGCAAAGAGAATAATAAAGAAAATCCACGTGGTAATACGAACAAACCATGACCTGCCGTATGAATGATCGAGATTTTGATTTCCCGTGTTTTTCATATACCGGATGGTGTCACCTGTGCGAAAAGCATGTCAAGCAAGATAATCAAGCAGGAATCCGAAAGGGCCAAAATGTCGGCCTGTCGAAGCCGAGTCAATATGTCAGTAAAGTGCCGAGTGAAAATGTCGTTGGGGTAATGGTTTATGCCACATACCTTTGGGCGGTGTCAGGCCCTCCCCACCCGAGTCAGGCCCTCCCCACCCAGGTTGATTTTCAAGGCATGAAAAAAAGCAAAACGATTTGTTTTTTTATATCCTGGACCAGGCCGGCTTTCCACCGCCCTCACCCCCTTTTGTCCCCCTCTCCCGCAGAGCGGGCGAGGGGGATCGTTTGGTACCAATAATTGGGGCGTTGCCCCAGGCTATTTTATTTCGCCCCTTTGGGGCTTTTTGGGGAATTGGTTTTATTTGATTTAATTGGAAATGATTCAATCGGGGAAAATGTCCCTATGATGCGGGATGTATGGCCGGATGCTTCGAATGTCCGGCACCAATTAAGCCCTGAAGGGGCGTAATATGTCAGACAGGGGCAACGCCCCTGGAATTGTTGCGAACAGCCTGAATCCATATGGGACGAATCTTCTTCCTACTGACATATTCATTCGGCATTACTACTGACATTTTAATTCGGCTACCACAGCCAAAATGTCGGCCTTGACATGTTTCGGTTCCATTTGCTAGCGTTCTAATAATTCGACTTTGAACCAGCGGCGCATGTATGCGCCTCTTGGAGGTCCGATGAGGAGTACTGTGGCGCTTGTCGCAGCGGCTGTTTTTGTGACGTGGGCAGGATCTGCGGCGGCCATGTCCCATGACATCGACTTGTCGCACATGGTCCTGGACAAAGACGGCAAACCGTGGGACGGGGTTAACCCGTACGGCACGCTTTTCAAGGATAGTAACCAGCTTCATCCGATAGCCAACCAGGACTTCTTTAAAAAGCTGTCGAGTGAACTCGGTCTGGCCATAGCGCCCGCTTTCCTGGCCCCGGCAAAGACACTGGGCCACCTTGGGTTCGATATCGGCGTGGAATTCTCGGTCTCGGACATTCACGAGTCAGAGGACTATTGGAACGGACCATGCGGAGGCACAAGTGTTTCCACCTGTAAGACGAGCAGCTTTATCGAGGACGACAAGACCCCGCGAACAGTTCTGTCTTCAGGCAGGGTGCACATTCGAAAGGGGCTTCCGTTCTCTTTCGAGCTTGGGGGAACCGCTACATATCTTTTTTATACTGAAATGGCGGCATTGGGCATGGAACTTAAGTGGGCCGTAAACGAGGGCTTCTACTATATCCCGGATTTTTCGGTCAGGGGTTCGGTCACCAGGCTGTTCGGCAGCAAGGACCTGGACCTGACAATGGGCGGATTCGATATTACCATCAGCAAGACATTCGGCGTTGGCGGCACGGTGCAACTGTCGCCGTACGGCGGGTACAATTTCTTGTACATGCGTGCTGCAAGCTATGTGCTGGATGCGACCCCCAAGGTCTCGGCAGGAACAGTGAAACTGACCAATGATGAGATGCCCCCGGGATATACCGGCTCCCTTACTGATTGGCAGAATGGATTCGACAATTTAACACAGCAGGAACGGGACAATTATCAAAAAGATCTGCAGAGCGCGGAACGCAAGATGTATTTTTCATTCAATGCCGAGGGTATGATTACCCATCGTGAATTTGTTGGTTTCATGTTCAAGACAAATATCCTGACATTGGCTGCGGAAGCAGTATTTGCCGAGTTGCCGTCGGCAGGCATAGGTTTTATTTGGCAGGTCAACACGAAGATTGGGCTGGATTTTTAGGATCCCCGTTTGTCGAAAGAAGGCCTTTCAATTATCTTCTTGCATTTTGCTCCTACGCCTTTCAACAAGCCTTTTTGCCTCTGTCACCACTGATTCGTGCAACGAAGGATCCCCTGCCGTTTCCCTGAGATCCTGTAACATGAGTTGGGGCAGCAAACGCAAAGCAATGTCAGTAGGCGTATAAGGGTTTCTTACCAGTGCGACTTTGACCCTCCTGCTTGTGAACCACTTCGGGTGCTTGAAAATCACGCGAAGGACATCCGGGTTGGCCGGTCTCTTGGCTGCGATGCGTACCACATCCGGTTCTGTTACCCTTGGATTGGCCAGGACCCTTCTTACCACGCCGGGGTCAGGGTCCATGGCAAGCCTGTCCAAAAGGTTTTTGTCGGGTTTCCTGGCCATCTGTCTTCTCATGCCCAGGCTGATATTTGAGAACATCTTGTTCGGGCGAAGTTCCTTCGGCCCGGGCTCGCGTTTTGCCCTGGCAGGGGCCAGCAGCGCCTGTACCCAGGAGTGGCCTTTTTCTATTGCAGCCGAGTACACCGCTGCTATCCAATCATAATTCAGATAATCCAATTCAAGTGCACGTGTAACCGCCTGCATTGCCCTGTTGGTCCCTTGTTCGCCCTTATGTGCCCGTTCCTCGAGTCCGGACAGGACATCGGTTGCTTGAACAGGCTTCAATGATACGAGAAGCTCTCTCAAGAATGCAGCCCTCTGGTCCAGGTCGGCAATAGCAATGCATCGTTTCAAAATGGAATCGACAATGACTCGTGATTCATCAGGCAACATGACTTGCCCGGCCGAAGGGTCTAGCCCCTTCCCTTGTGGTCTATATAAACGGAATAGCTGTACTTGGACAAGTGCTCTGGACCGTCAAAGAAGATTACCACGAAGTTCTTCGAGGAATCCGGGGATAAACCGGCCTGCCCTTGTGAGCAAAAACCATCCAGGTCGGTCTCGCGTCCCAAACGGTACAATTTTTCCGGAGTCACTTTACAGCCAAGCCTGGCAGGCCTGGTATAAAGGAGCCTGCCCGCCTTGTCGAAAATGGATGCCTTGATGCCGGGTACCTGAATTTCCTTGTCGCCGGTGTTTACGACATTGCCCTCAACAACCAGGAGATGGCGGCCCGATGCATTGTCATAGGCATAGGCCCTTGTGTCCCGTACATTTATTTGTTGTTTTCCCGTAAGGGTTTTCTCTCCCATGAGCCACTCGGGAGTCAATGATGAAAAGTCCACCCTATCTCCGGCAAGCACAAGTGTTCCGACAAGTACCACTATGGCGATGACGCCCACTGTAGCAAGAAGAAATCCATACACATCCCTCTCTTTTTTTTGATTGTCTTCAGAAGCTGTATAAAACATGATGCTCTGTGTACGATCAGGTTTGGGTGCAAGGCCGCTGCCGGTTGACTGGCTGAAGGCCGGTTCCACGGGACTGTGTGCAACCTCGCCCAGTTCGAATGCAGTGTCCAAATTCGGCTGACCGGAGCTGAAGATGTCTTCCGCTTCAGTCGCCCCCGTAGAATCGGCAGGGCTCCCTGTCATCTCTCCAAAATCGATATTGTCAAAATCAAAGGCATCAGCCTTTCGATTTTCCGCCGGTTGGATCGAATCCTGGGAAGTTTTCGGGATATTTGACTCTACTTTATCAGGTATCTGTGAAAGATCCGCAAACAAGTCGCGGGCAAGCTCTGCTGAATCTCCCGGGCCCGGACCTGTATCTGACGTGGGGGGCGCCTGTCCGGCCGGCTTTTCTTCTTGATTTTCAGGAGCTTTTTCCTCGGATTTGCCTTCAGATTTGCCTTCACCAGAGGCATCGAAGGTTCCTTCACCGGAAACAAGGTTTAGGTCGAGGTCTGCAAAGAAATCATCATCCTTAATTGCCGGGCCCTTGGACTCCTCGCTCCCCGTGTCCATGGGCACTTCATCCAGTGTAGGCTCCAGGGCATCAAATATGTCACCTTCAAGAGGCATGCCGGCGGACTCACCCTTTCCACCTTTTTTTTCCAAAGGCTCGAATGACGGGACATCAGCCTTTGCATCGATTTTATCGAAAGGATCTTCTATCCCAAGGCCGCGTTTTCCATTGTCCGAAAATTCAGGGGGTTCGATATCCTTTGGCCCCTCTATTTTTCCAGGCTCGCTGATATGGACTTCTTCAGGCCCCATGGACAAGTCGCCGAAACTGAAAAGGTCGTCCGCATATTCTTCCACAGGCTTTTTGTCTGCCTTTCCCTGTTGCCCGGGCCCGGGCACCTCGCCGTTATCTTCCAATCCTGCTTTGCCAAGTGCGGCCATGAGTTTTGGATCTGCGATTCTTGTCGCTTCATCGAATAATTCTGAACCGGTGCGCCAACCTGATGCCTCTTTGGGTTCATCGGGTTTTGGAACCGGTGCTCTTGTGGTTTTCTGCCTATTGACGGGCCCTTGGGTTTTCTTGGGTTTCTTAACCAGAAACATGGTGCCGCACTTGTTGCACTTAATCTTGGAGCCTGTCTCACCGATTTTTGCAGGATCTACCTTGTACCTTGCCTTGCACTTTGGGCAACTTACTACCACTTGATCCTCCAACTGCATTTCCAGGCCTTTGATGCCCATGCTCTCAACTATTTTGTAAATTATTGTGGCCAATAGGAAAAAAGATCAAGGAAATAAACATAAGGGGAATAATAAATCATTATTTGGAAATTTATTCCTGTTGACAACAGAATAGCGCTTTGGTACCCATGGCGGCTGAAAAATAACAGTATTGTAGAAGGTTAGTGGTATTATGAATTATTTTTCAGGAATAATTCCAATCGCGCGTGCGTTTTGGGGTGCAAGAGCCTGTATTGTAGGTTGAAGTTGAATACTTCAAAAGCCTGTGAAAGAGGTGGATAATGATTGAGGTAAAAGACCTAGTCAAGACATTCGGCGATGTTCGGGCTGTGGACAATATTTCCTTTTCCATCGAACCGGGTGAAATAGTTGCATTTCTCGGCCCAAACGGAGCAGGAAAGACCACTACCATGAGGATGATGACCGGCTTTTTACCGCCGTCTTCGGGTTACGTTCGGGTGGACGGACACGATGTTATGAAAGACCCGATAGCAGCAAGGAAGAAGGTCGGGTACCTGCCGGAAATACCGCCCTTGTACGACAACATGAAGGTGAAAGAGTATCTCGTTTACGTGGCCAGGCTCCACGGAGTCAAACGTTTAGATATCAAAAAAGTAGTGGAAAGGGAATTGGATCGTTGCGGACTTGGGAAACAGGCGGACAGGATAATCGGCAACTTGTCCAAGGGGCAGAGACAGAGGGTGGGACTGGCGCAAGCCCTGGTCCACGACCCGGAAATCCTGATACTGGACGAGCCCACAATCGGCCTGGATCCTTTGCAAATTCGTGAGATCAGGGAACTCGTTAAAAACCTCGGTAAAAACCGGACCGTGATTCTCTCTACCCACATCCTGCCCGAGGCACAGCAAGTGTGTGGCAGGGTATTGATAATCAGCCAGGGAAGGTTGGTTTTGGACTCCAAGATAGGAACCTTGCTAGAGGAAGAAGGCAAGACTCTCGAGGATGTGTACTCACAGATAATGCTGTCCGATACCGGTGCTGTCGCAGCAGACCTGGAGGTGGAGCATGCGTAATCTTTGGACTGTGTTCCGCAAGGAGTTGGCCGAGTTTTTTCACAGGCCGCACGCATATGTATTCATAGGTGTGTACTTTTTTCTTTGCGCCTTTTTCTTCAACCAGGCATTGCAGAGATTTTCCGAAGGTATGCTCAATCTTATCAGGCAGAATCCCAGGTTATTGGACATGATCAACCTCAATGATCACTTGTTTCAGCCGTTTTCGTATACCATGGGTGTGGTTCTCCTTTTTGTGGTTGTAGTCCTTACAATGGGTTCATTCGCAGAAGAGAGGGCCAAGGGCACGTACGAGCTCTTGATGACCGCCCCGGTTCGCCTTGTCCAGCTCATTTTCGGAAAATTCCTGGCCTCGTTCTTCGTATTCCTTGTAGCTCTTGCCCTGACCTGGATTTTTCCAATATTTCTTTGGAAGTACGGTAACATGGAGATGGCGCCGGTCTGGACCGCATACCTTGGACTGGTCCTGGCAGGAGCTGCTTTTATTGCCATCGGCATATTCTGGTCAGCTGTTTTCGAAAGCCAGGTCGTGGCCGCCCTGATGACCTTCGGCAACCTTCTGCTCTTCTGGCTCGTAGGCATGGCCGACAGTGGGGACAGCAGTTTTGTTTCGGAAATAGCCCGGAATTTGTCCGCAGTAATGCACTTGATAGGTTTTACAAAGGGCACGATCGAGTTAAAAGACGTGGTTTTCTACCTTACCGTAGCAGGCTTTTTCCTCTTCCTGACACACAAGGCACTGGATTGGCATCGATGGGGCCAGGGACCAAGCAGGAAGGTGACATCCTTCTATGGCAAGTTTGCGGGCGTGGCAGCCTTGCCGTTCCTGGTAGCTGCAGCAGCCATCAGGTACATTTCCTCCGAACTCCAGGTGGTATTCTGGAGCGTGCTGATAATAGGCATTCTTGCTTTGCTCATTTTTATCATCTTCGAGCTTTCATGGGTCAAGGAACTATTTTCAAGAAAGAGCACCTTGTACGGCGCCAACACGGTAATTTATTCTCTGATTGTGACCGTCATTGCAGTGATAATCAATGTTGTAGTGCTCTGGAAACCGGTAAAAGCAGACCTAACCGCAGACAAGCTTTTTACCCTGAATGAAAAGACCACAAACCTCTTGAAGGGGTTGGACAAGGAAGTGAAGATAACCGCCTTTTTCCAAAAACAGGTCATCCCCGAGGAAAAGGCAGGGGAAGACCTGAAGGATCTCATAGAAAGATACAGGGAATATACCGACAAGATAGACTATGATATCGTAGATCCCAATGAAAACCCGGCATTGGCAAAGAAGTACAATATTACAGCCAGGGGGGAACGTATCATTATCGAATCAGGCGGCAACCAGGCCAGGATCAGTCGGCCGACCGAAGAGGCTCTTACGAACGGATTGTTGAAGGTCACAAGGAAGGGCGGCCGTTCCATATGTTTTACCACGGGTCATGGGGAATCAGACCCTGATGCTGTCGAGGCCACAGGATACAGCGAAGCAAAGAAACTCATGGAATCCGACCGGTACAAGGTTGAAAAGTTGGACTTGCTGCACCAGGAGAAACAAAAAGTTCCGGATCGCTGCAGCGTAATCGTAGCAGCCGGGCCAAGGTACCCCTTCCAGAAGCCTGAAATCAAGGCCTTGAGGTCTTTCCTGCATTCCGGAGGCAGGGCCATGTTCCTGCTGGAACCGGACACAAAGCCTGGACTGGATGGTATCCTGGAGGAGTACGGTATCAGGGTTATGGATGATCATGTGGTCGATGTAGGCGTGAGACTGCAAGATGCCAGCCCGTACACGGTCACGGCGCAACGTTACGGAAAGCATGAGATAACCAAGGGCCTGGGTGGATTCGCGTTCAGCAAGTTCCCAATGGCCCGGTCTCTGGAAAAGGATCAAAAGCCGCCGGCAATGACCACGGTGGTGCCACTTGTTCAGACCACGGCCAGGTCTTTCGGCGAGACAAAGCTTACCCAGGAAGGCCCGAAGTTCGATCCCGGCGAGGACAGGCGGGGTCCGCTTTCTATCGCCATGGCGGCTGAAAAAAAATCGCCTGGCTCCGACAACGGCAAGAAGACGAGCCGGGTAGTGGTATTCGGCGATGCAGATTTTGCCAGCAATGCACAACTGCACTTCCTGGTTAACGGAACACTGTTCGAAAATTCAATCAACTGGCTTTCCGAGCAGACCGACCTGATATCCTTTCCCGCGAAGAGACGGAAGGGATCGACCTTGTTTCTGACCCAGAACCAAAAGAACCTGATCCTCGTATCAACGGTCCTCCTTGTTCCTCTTGCGGTTATACTGGCAGGGTTGTTCATGCGCATGGCCAGGAGGGGAAGATGAACTGGAAGGCGACGATAGGAGCATTAGTGGTCCTGCTTGGCGTCGGTGCGTACTACTTGCTCGTGGCAGAGCCCGAGCACATGGAGAAAGTGGCAAAAGAAGCAAAAAAGACCGTATTGACCACCTTCGACGACAAGGATATCCAGAAGATCGAGGTCAAGAAGGGCCAGGATGCCAAGCCGGTGACAGCCGAACGGCGGGGCGAGAAAAAATGGGTCATTACGTCTCCTGTACAAACAAGGGGAGATAGGTATGCGTGGGATGGTATCGCCAGGAAAATGGCGAAGCTCAAGGCCAAGCGTTTTATTAAGGATTCCGCCGGTGACCTGAAACCTTTCGGACTCGACAAGCCGAGAGTTGTCGTTACCGCCACTACCAAAGCGGGCAAGGTGGTTTCACTGCTCCTTGGGGAAGACAACAAGTTCGATAACACCGTGTTTGCAAAGACCGCCGATGCAACCAGGATCGTGAGTGTGGACAAGGATGTTTTCTCTTCAGCGGACAAGGACCTGCTTGGTCTGCGTGACAAGAAACTCCTGGACTTCGAGCAAAAGGATGTTCAAAGATTCACAGTCAAGGTCGTTCATGAGCAAGAAAAGAAAGGTGAAGAGCAGAGCAAGAAAAAGACCAAGAAAACCAGGAAGGCAAAAAAAGAATCTCAAGAGAAATCAATTGAAACAACCGTGGAATATACGCTCAACAGGAAGGGAGATGATTGGGAACTAGAAAAGCCTATCAAGGGACCGGCCGATAAATCGACGGCCTCCTCCATCCTTTCTTCCATAAGCAACATAAGGGCCGAAAGCTTTGTCAAAGAAAAGGTCAAGGACTTGGCTGATGCAGGGATTGAATCCCCAGGCCTGCAAGTAACAATTGAACTTAAGGGAAAGAAGGAACCCCTAAAGGTATGGGTCGAAAAGCCGAAACCCGGTGAAGAGGCGTCCAAGCAGGAGCTGCTTGCAACAGCCGGCCCCGGCAATCCCCTGGCAAAGATTAAGGGATACATATACAAGAACGTGGACAAGGGCTTGTTTCAACTACGGGATAAGAGCCTGGTCAAGTTCGATCGCAAGGATGTCAAGAAGATCGTGGTTCGCGACAAGGACGTGAGTTACACGCTGGAGGCCGCCGGAGAACCAATCAACTGGAAAATAACAGCACCGACAACCGCCCCTGCAAAAAAATACAAGGTATCGTCGCTCCTGTCTTCCCTTTCATACCTCAAGGCAAAAGAATTTGCAGAAGAGTCTGCATCCGATCTTTCCAAGTACGGCCTGGATAAACCCGATAGGGAGATAACACTGTTCGACAAGGCAGGTAAAGAGCTTGCAAGGCTTCTCATTGGGAAAGCGGACGGTGATGTATATTATGCCAAGGGGGCGGCGCAAAAGAGGGTATCCAAGCTGGACAAGAAGGCAGTGGACAGGTGGGCCTGGAAAATGGACGATGTGCAGGACAAGAACAAGAAATAGGCATTTCTTGTTAGAGGCGGCATTATGCCGGTCTTGGAATCATCGATTGTGTAGACCTTTATTGGACTGATTCGTCCCAATATCTCCAATAGTGCAAGGGCGGCAATAATCCCCGGCATGTAAAGGCTGGTTTTTTAACAATGAAGGACAGGGTGGACAACCCGGAATATTAATGCGTGACACGAAGGCCGGTTCTGAGTTATCCGGGCCACACGTTCAATAGGAGGCATCGGTATGGCTCATAGAATAGAGGTGGCCCTGAAACCGAATATCAGGGATGCCCAGGGTGAAAAAACGGCCCGGAGAATTCGAGAAGACCTGCTCCTGGAAATTCAAAGAGTTGCCGTGGTAGAGGTTTACACCATAGATGCCGGGCTTTCGGATGCCGAGCTCGAAGGCCTGGCCGCCGGACCTTTCAGCGATCCGATCATCCATTACTGGAGTGTAGACAAACCCGCGGCCCATGATTTCGACTGGTTGATCGAAGTGGGATTCAAGCCGGGTGTTACCGATAATGCAGGCCGTACGGCTAGGGAGGCCATTGAGTTTTTTCTGGACAGGCGGCTTGATAAGGAAGAAGGGGTTTACACGTCCAGGCAATACCTCATAAAGGGAAATCAAACAAGGCGGCAGATTGAAACGATTGCCAGGGATCTTTTGGCCAACGAATTGATACAACGCTTCATTATATTGTCTTGGGACGAGTTCGATCAGGAAAACGGCATCCAGGCCACAGTACCCAAAGTCATTGAAAGGATCGAGCCGAGAGTCGAAACCATAGATCTCGAACTGGACGACCAGGGACTCATGGAGCTTTCAAGGCGCAGGCTTTTGGCGTTGTCACTGGAAGAAATGCGAGCAATAAAGGATTACTACTTAAGAGACGATGTTATGAAGAGGAGAGAGATCGCAGGCCTTGCCAAGGGACCGACTGATGTCGAGCTCGAGTGCATAGCACAGACATGGTCGGAGCACTGCAAGCACAAGATATTCAACGCCGAGATAAAATACACGGATGAAAATGGCGAACGTACGATAGACAGCCTTTTCGATACTTATATCAGGGGGACTACGAAGAAGGTAAGGGCTGCTGTGGGCCAAGAGGATTACTGCAAGTCCGTGTTTGAAGACAATGCCGGAGTAATAAAGTTCAATGATGACTGGGACCTGGTTTTCAAGGTTGAAACACATAACTCTCCGTCCGCCCTCGATCCTTACGGGGGAGCTCTTACAGGTATTGTTGGTGTCAACCGTGATCCCTTCGGCACCGGAAAGGGCGCCAAGCTGATATTCAATACGGACGTGTTCTGCTTTGCCTCTCCTTTTTACAATGGGGAACTGCCCAAGGGATTGCTTCACCCGAGGAGAATCCTCGAGGGTGTCCGCGAGGGTGTGGAACACGGCGGCAACAAAAGCGGCATTCCCACGGTCAACGGCTCGGTGCTCTTCGACGACAGGTACTTGGGCAAGCCCTTGGTTTATTGCGGCACAGGCGGCTTGCTCCCGGCCCGTTTACACGGTGAACCGGGCTGGAAAAAGGACGTGAAACCGGGTGACAGGATAGTTATGACCGGTGGCAGGATCGGCAAGGACGGCATACATGGGGCCACTTTTTCAAGTGAGGAGCTTAACGAAGGCAGCCCGGCGACCGCCGTGCAGATAGGCGATCCAATAACGCAAAAGAGGATGACTGATTTCCTGCTTAGGGCAAGAGATGAGAATCTCTATCGCTGTATAACGGACAACGGTGCAGGCGGCTTGTCTTCATCGGTAGGTGAAACGGCCAGAATGAGCGGCGGCGCCGACCTTTACCTGGATCGTCCGCCGTTGAAGTATCCCGGGCTGATGCCGTGGGAGATATTTCTATCAGAGGCGCAGGAGCGCATGACTCTCGCAGTTCCGGCCGACAAGCTTGACAGGCTGATGGATCTTGCGAAGAGCATGGAAGTGGAGGCCACAGACCTTGGTGAGTACAACGATGCGGGTTTCTTGAGATGCTATTTCCAAGGAGATCTGGTGGCTGAGCTGGACATGGATTTCCTGCACGACGGTGTTCCGAAGATGCGCATCGAGGCAGTGTTCGAGCCTCCCCCGAGAGCAAAACCGGATTATCAGCCCCCGAAAGATCTTGCGGATGAACTGCTCGTGATGCTCGGACGGCTCAATATATGCAGTAAGCATTACTGGGTAAGGCAATACGACCACGAGGTGCAAGGTGGCAGCGTGGTCAAGCCCCTGGTGGGCTCCAGGGATCACGGTCCATCCGATGCCGCTGTATTGAGGCCCTTGCTGGACAGCATGGAAGCCGTGGTGGTGGCACATGGCATTTGTCCGAGATACTCGGACATAGACACTTACGACATGGCTGCGAACGCGGTCGACGAGGCTGTGCGAAACGCAATAAGCGTGGGTGCCGATCCTGCCAGGCTTGCTGCTCTCGACAACTTTTGCTGGTGCGATCCCATACAGTCAAAGAAGAACCCGGACGGGAAACACAAGCTGGCCCAGTTGGTAAGGGCATGTAACGGAGTGTACGATGTTTGCACCACTTACGGCATTCCCCTGATATCCGGCAAGGACTCCATGAAGAACGATGCGGTTATCGAAGGCAGGAGAATATCCATTCCACCGACATTGTTGATATCCCTGCTCGGCAAGATTGAAGATGCTGAAACGGCCGTAACAATGGATGCGAAAGCAGAAGGGGATGTGGTGTTCATGTTGGGCATGACCCGGCCCGAGCTCGGAGCTTCCGAGTACTATGCAATGAAGGGTTCAATCGGCAACTCCATACCAAGGGTGGATCCGGAAGCCTTTTTCGAAATGTACAAGGCGTTTCATCTTGCAATCAGGGAAGGACTCCTTGCTTCGTGTCACGATTGCTCGGATGGTGGCTTGGCCGTGGCACTTGCAGAGACGGCCCTTGCAGGTGATCTTGGAATGAATCTCGACCTGTCAGGGATTCCGCAAGACGGCATTACAAGGCCGGAGCAACTCTTGTTCTCCGAGTCAGCCGGCAGGTTTGTGGTTACGACACATCCTGAAAAGGCCGGCAGGTTCGAAGAATTAATGAGAGGCTTTCCTGTATCCGAGTTGGGACTTGTAACCAGCGACAGGAGTTTCAATCTAAAGGGGCTGCCTTTGGGGGGCGGCCTCGAGACAACGATCGATGACATCGAAAAGGCGTGGAAGGCAACACTGGATTTCTGACCGGAGGAATAATGGCTTCAAAGGTCAAGGCCCTTGTGGTTACGGGAAATGGCGTCAATTGCGAGATGGAGACAGCCCATGCCTGCCGTTTGGCGGGTGCAAAGGTAGATATTGTAACCGTGTACGACCTCATGGCAGGCAGGACCAGGCTGGACGATTACCAGTTTTTAAACCTGGCGGGAGGTTTTTTGGACGGCGATGATCTTGGCAGTGCAAAGGCCGGAGCCAACAGGTGGGCACATGCAAAGACGCTGGACCGGGGAGAGCGCCTCTTGGATCAGTTGAAGAGGTTCATCGAGGCGGATAAACTCGTAATGGGTGTGTGCAACGGTTTTCAGCTTTTGGTCAAGCTGGGTATTTTGCCGGGGCTGGAGAACCGTATCGGGCAGACAGTCACCCTGACTTACAATGACTCTGGAAGATTCGAAGACAGGTGGGTTCATCTGCTATGCGATCCAAAGTCACCTTGTATATTCACCAGGGACCTGGGACCCGGCATTTTCCTCCCCATCAGGCATGGAGAAGGTAAATTGGTTACATCCGGAAATGATGTGCTGGAACAGATCGAACAGCAACACCTTGCCCCCCTGAAGTATTCGACTTCGGATTATTCAAAACCCGCAATGGAATATCCGGAAAATCCAAATGGCTCGCAAAACTCGATAGCAGGAATGTGTGATTCCTCGGGCAGGATACTGGGCCTCATGCCCCATCCAGAGGCATATACACACAAGACCAATCATCCGAGATGGACGAGAATGCCGGACCTTCCTAAAGAGGGGATGGGCCTGAAGTTGTTCAGAAATGCAGTTGCATGGCTCGATCAGGCATAGAGTTTCAGTGCAGGCTATACCCACCGGACATTTTATCTATGTTTCCATGAATTGATTTTTATTGAAAGTAACTAATGTTGTATCCAATGTTATCGTCCAACCGGACAACCATTAAGGTTGGTCCTGGGTCACATATAAAACAGGATTTTCGGTAATGCCCTAATTTTCCTTGAGTACATGGTCATCGTACTCGACCTCGAAACGAAGCTTATGTTTGGCCTCTTCCTGTGCCAAGGCTAGAAAAGTGCTTTGTAGATCCGGGTCATCAACCTGTTCGGACAGGTCCATGTACAGCCTGAAAGCCTTTTTCTCTTTTTTCATGGCCAAAATCAATGCATCCTGGTAGCTCATATCCGGCGTGGGGGATTCTTCGACCAGATAATCTCCAATCTTGAGATCCTGTATCTTCTTTTCCGCGGGAAATAGCTTCTTTCCTTCCTTGATACCCTCGAGCTTGGCTTTGTGTCCTTTCTCCTCGGCAGCAAAGTTTTGGAAAATCTTTTTCATCCACTCCTGGTCCACCTTGCCTGCCAAGTCAGAGTAGAAATCGACTGCTTCCTGCTCGCGCTCAATTGCAAAATTCAAAACCTCGTCAACAGATCCGAAATTACTCATATTGCATCCTCCTTGCCAAAAATGACTTTCTCTGAGTATCAATGCGCTGGTTAATAGTCAAGAATAAGGTATCAGGATGTGGTAGCCGAATTAAAATGTCAGTAGGAAGGGGATTCGTCCCATACGGATTCAGGCTGTTCGCAACAATTCCAGGGGCGTTGCCCCTGT
>JAADFL010000086.1 GCA_013152945.1 Deltaproteobacteria bacterium
CACGGGAATATTTGGGAGTGTAGGCGACAAGTTTCGTTTGGGACTGGCCCAGGTGGACCTGGCAACAGGCGCTGTCAGGTAGGAGGCCCGGGTAGGGCCCGGGGCCGGGCCCGTACCGCGGAATCCGGTTCTATCCGGGATGCCTACTGACCGTATGGCTGGATTTGCATGTACATGTCCCCTGTGATAAACATCTACTTCAGTCTGTTAAACAGAGGCTTGCAATATTGCTCGAATGGAGTTTTTCATAGTGCGTGCCAGGGATATTATATTACTGTTTGGTCTTCTGTTCCTGGCGTTTGCAGCCGTGTACATGACCTCCGGGCCGGTTGCCGAGTCCGACCTGGTGCCGGGGCCTGCCACGGTCCGGGAAGAACCACCGGGCGGGATTCATCACGAGCCCGGGAATGCCGTTTCCATACTATTCCTGGGCGACTTCCACCCGGCATCACTGGTCAAGGGTGCGAGCGACCCGTACCAAGCCTTCAGGCCGATTCTCGGTGTGTCTGACCTGGTAATCATCAACCTGGAGGCACCCACAATAGACCCCGGCAAGTGGGCTGCCGGTACCAAGACATCCAGGCGGTTTTGGAGTGACGTGACGGCCACCCCGGCCCTGTTGAAGGGCCTCGGTGTCACCGTGGTTTCCCTTGCCAGTGATCACATGCTCGACTTCGGGACTCGGGGTCTGGAGAGCACCATCGATGCACTCGGTAAGGCGGGTCTGGAAGTTATTGGAGCCGGGCACGACAAGCTCGCTGCGTCAAAGCCGTACAGGTTCGAAAGCACGGTTGGAGGCAAACCTTTCAAAATGGCGGTGATTGCAACGGCCGACCAGTGGCGAGGCACCCGGGTCTTCCCTCTATCAGAAGCACAGGTCAGGACATTCAACACCGCCGCCATCGTCGACCAGATACATGGGCTCAAGCAACGTGAGCCTGATCTCTTCGTAGTGGTTTTTATTCACTGGGGCTGGCAATACTCGTGGTTGGTCAAACGTCAGCGTGACGAGGCACATGCCATGATAGACGCCGGAGCAGACCTGATAGTGGGGCATGGAGCACATGCGCCGCAACAGGTAGAGATATACAAGGATCGGTTATGCCTTTATGGTATAGGCGATTTCGTCTCCGGCACGGGAAAGCCGGATAAACATCTCGGCAACGACCTGCCGTTCGGCTTGCTTGCCGACCTGGTGCTCGAGCCTGACGGGACAGGCATCTCCCGTTTCGTGAAGCTGTACCCGGTGCGCAACTACGGGCTCGGCAGCGGCGAGGCGCCAAGGTTCGTAACGGTAAAAGAGCTGGGCAACATTTACTGGAAACTGGTCTGGAGGAGCTGGAAGATCTATAGGTACCTGAAGAATAAGTTTGTCGTACGGACCGATCGCTTCGGCCGTTATCTCGAAATTCCGCTAACAGACAAAGCACGCGGGGCATCCAATTCGGCTCCGCGCGCGAAAAGGAAAAACGTTCGATGAAGCAGCAAGGGCGCTTCCTGTATGTTACGGCCTTTGCGGCCCTCCTCTTGCTTCTGGAGACAGTGCTTTTTCACATGGTCGATTACCTGTTCGATTACTTCTCGGCCACGGGAGTCATAAGCTGGGCGGTCCTTGGAATCGGCCTCGGGGCATTTGCCGCAAGCCGCATCCATGGAGACGAAGACCGTGTATATCTCTTCTGCTCGATCGGTGCCACTTTGTCGCTGTACTTGACCTCCTTCGTGATCCTCCGGTACACGGTGGTCCCCCTTATTGCGGTATGCATATCAATGCTTTTTTTCTTCCCAGTAATGTTCATCACACTGGCCTTCAAACGCCATCCCGCCGACAAGGTCTACCTTTTCGACATGGCCGGAGCCGGCCTTGGCGTGGTTATAACGGTGACCCTGTACACATTCTTGCGCAGCGAAGGCATATTGCTCCTTTGCTTGGTTGCACTGCCGCTTACAGGGTTGATACGCTTTACTCGCTCCACGACCGCCTCCCGCGCGTCCAAAAGAACGGCCGCGATCATTACAGGCTCATTCGTGCTGCTGGCCGGCATACTCTTCGTCATCCAGGTCTCCACCGATTCACTGAACCTCATCCGCCTGTTCAGGACTGACGGCCCGTATGACGTTCCGAAGGTATACGATGTCAAGGATCCCGACCGCATAGCACGAAGCTATGACAGCCTGGTGGGTAGGATCGATCTTCTCACCTTCCCCTGGCGACCCAATTTCTATTGCGTTTGTTACAATGGTTACGGCAACGATGGATTCGGTCCGACCAGACCCCCCGAGTACAATTATTTCAAGAAAAAAGGCATCCGTTGGCCGTCAGCGGATCAGCGCGTATTATACGGTCTCACGAATGAGCCGCGAATCTTTGTTATCGGCGCGGCGGCCCGCGGCGTTACAAAGTCCATAAAGAAACTCACTCCACTCGAGAACATCACTACAACCGAGATAGATCCCTCGATTGTCAAGTTGATGTCACATGATTTCTATGTCCAAAGCGGCAAGGCCTACCACGGGTTGCATCCCATAATCGGCAATGCGCTATCCGTGTTGAAGAGCATGGACCACAAGTTCGACTTGATAACATTAATCAACACGCACTCCGGCAGAACCATAGGTTACCACTCCGGCCCGGACTACCTGCATACCAGGGAGGCATACCGCCTGTACATGGATCACCTGTCCGAGAACGGTTACGTGAACTTCGAGGAGCGTCCGTTCAACCGTGGCGGCGAGCTCGCGATCTATCGCATGATAAACACGATGTGGCATGTTCTCCGGGAACGCGGAGCAAAGGACCCGTCCCGTCACTTCTTCATCTGGGATTGGGCCGCCGAACGGGGTGCGTTTCCAAGGATAGATTTAAGCTACGTTCCGGGCACGGAAAAATACCGAAGGCGGGAGCTTTACTACAAGGGAATGATCGTCACACGCGAACCCATTGTCGGGAAACGCCTGGAAAAGCTGCTCTACTGGCAACGTAACGTTGTGGGCGGCTCACGCGTGCTGTACCTGAAAGGCATTCTCGAGTACGGTGAGATGTCCGACTTTTTCAAATGGCTGGACAAGGGAGACCTTTCAGCCTTGGACAAGGATGACTTCGACGCATCGATTATCACCAATGACCGGCCCTTCCCATCGCTTTCCCGCAACAGCGTGCCCGAGCTTGGTAACCTGCTCATATACTCGGCCGCGATATTCCTGGTACTCGGGTTGATGTGCCTTATCGGTACAATTAAGGGTGCTGACAAGAAACACGGCCTGATGCTCGTCCTGTATAACACGCTTATCGGCTTCGGCTACTTCTTCATAGAAATCATGCTATTGCAGGTATACCAAAACGTATTCGTATCCCCTTCCATGACGCTGGTACTGGTTCTCGGTCTAATGCTGATCAGCTCCGGACTGGGCGGCGTCTTCTATAGCAGGATCAGGCCGACGCTCGCAGCGTCCGGGTTGATTCCACTTGCCCTCGCTGCGGTTTACGCTCCAAGCGCTATGCTCTGGCTGAACCTGCCGTTCTTTCTTTCCAAGGTGGCCGGGGTCATCCTGGTAGGCGCCTCCGGGTTCCTGATGGGCGTATTCTTCCCAAGGGGGCTGGGGCTCGCCGGGGCCTGGGACATGAAAAGCAAGATACCCTATTTCTTTGCCATCAACTCGGTGGCGGGATCGTTCGCAGTCGTCCTTGCCCTGTACTCTGGCATCAGGTTCGGATACAGCCTGACGATGCTGACGGCATTGACGATATATGCCATGTCCGCCCTGATGATAGAGAGGTTGTCTTACAACGAAGAGAAACACCGGGCCGGGTTCGCCTGACGCGGTGCGCGGGGCTCAACGAATCTCGACGATTCCTTTTGCGACTCTCGGGAAATGCTTGAACGTGCCCGGGTCATGGCCGGGAATCACGAGGTCGGGCCTGGACGCCACTTTAAGCATCTCCTTCAAGGCAAGCCGATCGAGGTCGGGCTTTGATGTCGAACCGGTTGGAATCAACCTCTTTATGTTTTCATATACATAGGCATTGTCGGAAGCCAGCACGACCGTTCCCACCGGACCTCCGGTACGAATCTCCAACCACTGTACACACTTGGTATGTCCCCCTCCATCGTGGAAGATGATCCCGTGGGCAACGGCAGCTCCCTTCCCGACCAGGTGCAGTAGTCCCCGGCTTCTGACAACGCCGAGCGCCCGGATATCGACCAACCTTACTCCCCAACGGCTGGGCCGCTCTTTGGAAACCAATTTCGACGCCCATTCGAACTCACGCTTTTGCATCCATACCCTGGCGTGAGTGTACGGCAAAACATTGCCAATATGGTCCCAGTGCGCGTGAGAAAGTACCACGTCGGTAATCTGACCAGGTTTGATGCCAAGCTCTGCAAGCCCGGAGGGCACGGTTCGATAATCCCTGACATCCCAATGCCTGGCAAGCTCATCGTCCTTGAAACCGGTGTCAACCAATATCTTCCGGTTCTTGCCAAGCACCAGCCATGCCTCCCATGCAAAGGGGACCTTCTTTTTGGTCTTGTCCCCGAGAATCAACATCGATCTTCCGATCCTTGGAGAACGACCGTACTCTATGGCGAAAACCCGCCACTCTGCGTTCCCAGGCCCGCCTTTATCACTGCATGCAAGGTTTCCGGGACCAACGAGCATCAGCAGCATGGAGATCCATGTCACGTGCAAGGAGAAGCAACAAGGCAGCCCACGGGAAGACCCAGTGTTAAGATATAGAGGGCCGGTCCTTTGTTGTTTGTTCACGGTTTCACCTGGCATCTCTCATCCACATATCCAAGGGCCTGTTGCGCTGGTCGAGGCAATTATCATCCCCTTACGCACGGATCATGAATCTCGGTGGTCTCCGGTACCTGCCGATTGGTTGCCGTGCATGGCCATTTTTGCTTTATACTTGTATTTTCAAGGTTGTCAATTTGGCATATCCTCCTATTATACATGCTAATCAGTCGCACGGGATGACATGGCTCCATGGTACGACTCGCCACCCAACCCAGGCCACCCAGGCCCAGGCCCAGGCCCAGGCCATCTAGGGCAGGGCACCCTACCTAGGGTACCCTACCTAGGTTGATTATCCAGTCTCTTGGAACTGTCTGGAACCACTGATGATATCATGGCAGCGCCAGGCAGGGGCTTAGAATTGCCGGGCATGTGTCGCTGCTTTGTGTGCACCAAGGCCCCGGCTTTTTTGACAGATGGAGTGTCCAGGGCCAAAAGCTAGTCTTATGCATACGACGCGCACTGGAAGCTGGTCGTAACTTCCCGGGATACAAAGAGAAATTTCATGGGTTAAAGATCAACCCGGGGCGGACCGAATGTCGTTGGGGTAATGGTTCATGCCACATACCTTTGGGCGGAGTCAGGCCCTCCCCCCAGCCTCCGGACCAGGTCGGCTTTCCACCACCCTCACCCCCTTTTGTCCCCCTCTCCCGCAGAGCGGGCGAGGGGGATCGTTTGGTACCAATAATTCCTGGGGCGTTG